>JAOAAJ010000086.1 GCA_026418935.1 Caloramator sp.
TTCCAAAGTAATAGAAAAATAAATATAACAATGAACTTTTCCTTTAAAAAATCATATTTGTTGTCAATCATACTTGGTATAAATAATATTGCAAGCGTCTGAAAAAGTGAAGTTATAAAAAGCCTTACTGCATATTTTCTCTTACCCCTCTTTTTTATTGAGCTGTTATATCTTTCAATAAAAGAATAAACTTTATTCATAACTACTCCCCCTATTCATTTTGTTATATTTTAATATTTATTGTTGTTAGATGCAATGAAATTAATATTACCATTCAAAAATTGTTAGATTAATATATTTACTGGTACATTTTCTAAAAATACTGTATAATAGTGTTGTTAATATTTAGTAAAAGAGGTGATTTTATGCGTTGGTCTCTTGATAATCTCTATACTTCCTTTGACAGTAAAGAGTTTTTAGAAGACAATAATAGAGTTTTAAATTTAATTAAAGAGTTAAAAACTTGGAGTAGAGAAAACTTTAATTCATATGAAAACTCTAAGGATAAAATCGAGTTCTTTCTAACAAAAGTCAATGAATTATCAAGCCTAATTTACAAAATTGCTGCATATTCTGAACTATCACTAAGTGTTGATGCCAAAAACAATAGGGCACTTATGTCTCTTGAAAAGATAGAAAAGACTATATCTGAAACAACTGAATTTGATGTAGCTTTTAAAAAATGGCTATCAAAATTAGAAAACATTGAAGAAATAATAAACTCATCCGATTTTATTAAAGAACATGAGTTTATTTTAAAAGAGTCTATTAAAGCTGCAAAGCATATGCTCTCCGATGAACAGGAGATAGTTATATCCAAGATGAAAAACACAGGTTCAAGTGCTTGGTCAAAACTTCAGGAATTTTTAACTTCAACCCACACAGTCCAAATCTCTCTTGAGGGTGAAGAAAAAAAGCTTCCTCTTCCTGTTGTAAGAAATATGGCCTACTCAGAGGATGGATATGTTAGAAAAACTGCATACTTTGCAGAATTAAAATCCTATGAAAAGATAGAAAGCTCATCTGCTGCTGCATTAAATGGAATTAAAGGGGAGGTTATTACTCTATCTAAATTAAGAGGATATGAATCACCTCTTGATATGACACTACAAAACAGCAGAATGGATAAAGAAACATTAAATGCAATGCTTGAGGCAATAAAAGAATACCTACCTTACTTTAGAAACTATCTAAAGAAAAAGGCAGAGCTTTTAGGCCATAAATCAGGTAAGCTTCCCTTCTATGATTTATTTGCCCCTATAGGTAAGGTTGATATGAAGTTTACATACGATGAGGCAAGAAAGTTTATAGTTGATAACTTTAAGAGTTTTAGTGAGGAGCTTGCAAATTTTGCAGACAGAGCCTTTGAGGAAAATTGGATAGATGCAGAACCAAGGGAAGGAAAAAGAGGTGGTGCCTTCTGCTATAACCTACATCCAATTAAAGAAAGTAGAATACTTGCAAACTTTGATGGAAGCTTTTCAAATGTAACAACTATAGCCCACGAGCTTGGACACGCATACCACGGAAACTGCCTAATGGATGAAACCTTCTTAAATTCAAACTATCCTATGCCTATTGCAGAAACAGCGTCAATCTTCTGTGAAACACTAATAATAGACGCTGCACTTAAAATAGCAAATAGGGAAGAAAGAATCGCAATACTTGAAAACTCTCTACAGAGTTCAACACAAACAATAGTTGATATATATTCAAGGTTCTTATTTGAAGATGAAGTATTTAAAAGACGTGAAGACCATTCACTTTCAGTTGATGAGTTTAAGGAGATTATGCTTGATGCACAAAAGAAGGCCTATGGAGATGCATTAGATGAAAAGTATATGCATCCTTATATGTGGGTAAACAAGCCTCATTACTACTATGCTGATGCAAACTACTATAACTTCCCCTATGCCTTTGGAGAGCTATTTGTAAGAGGACTTATTGCTGAATACAAAAAGCGTGGAAGTGAGTTTGCAGATGACTACAAAAAGTTGTTATCTCTAACAGGTAAAAATGATTTGTATACACTTGGAAAGGCTATGGGATTTGATTTGCATTCAGTAGACTTCTGGAGAAGCTCCCTTGAAGTTATCAAAGATGAAATCGACTCCTTCATAAGTGCCACCCAGGTGAAAGGTGAATAGAACCATATATTTCCATAATCAAAATTTCATTTTGATATACTATTGCATTAATCCCAGTTGTTTTTAGAAGAATAAATAATCTAAGAGGAAGTACCCTTTAGCACTTCCTCTTTATTTTTTACTTTATTAACTTAACTATCTTTAATTTTTTTTAAAGTCCCATATCTTTTATTGTACTTAAACACACCTACAATATAAACTTGAATACGGCAAGTGTTACTTTTAGACTACAGGATATAAATATATTTCATTAGTTTAAATTGTTGTTATAATTTACAAGTTATATGTCTGGCAGTTTTTTAGGTAAAATATAGCAAGCTGGGTTCTGTCTCTTAAATTAAGCTTGTTTAAAAGCTCTGTTATATAATTCCTAACCGTTCCTTCACTCAAATAAAGCTTTGTTGCTATTTCCTTATTTGATAATCCTTCACCAATAAGCTTTAATATTTCAAACTCCCTCTCTGTAATATTTAAATCCTTATATGTCATTTTATTTTCATTCTTTAACATATTAGAGATACTTTTTGCCACTTCCTCTTCAAACACATATATGCCCCTATAGACCATTCTTAAAGTATCAACTATACTATCTGTTGATTGAGTTTTTAGTATATATCCTGTTGCTCCATTTTTTATTGCCTGTTCTATATATTCGTCATCCTTAAAGGTTGTTAAAATTACTATTTTTATATTTTTATTTATTTCCTTTATTTACTTTGTTGCTAAAACACCATCCATAACCGGCATTCTTATGTCTAATAAAACGACATCTACAACTTCCCTTTTACATATCTCAACTGCTTCTTGTCCATTCTTTGCAGTACCAACAACCTCAATATCCTCCTCAAGCCCTAATATAAGCTTAAGACTATCCCTTATTAAAGCCTCATCATCAACTATCAAAACCTTCAAATACACCACTCCCTTCAAGTGGAATTAATATCAATATCATAAACCCATCTTTTCCATCTATTTGTATTCTACCCTTTAAACTTTTAACCCTCTGCTTTATTGAGTTTAACCCCATTCCTTCTTTAATTTCATCACAACCTACACCATTATCCTTTATGTATAATCTAAAAAAGACATCATAAACTGTAAGTTCTATATTAAGTTCTGTGGCACAGGAGTATTTATATGTATTTGTTAGAACTTCCTTTATTGTATTTATCAAAAACTCATAATGAATTTGGTCTAACCTTTCTATATCACCACTATATTTAAAATTAGTAGTACAAAACTTAAAATCCAATATTAATTTTTTTATAAATTCAATATCATATATATTTGCAGGTTTTAACTTGTGTACTGTATCTCTAATTAATGTTAGTGTATTTGATAGCTCTTCTATAGAATTTTTTAGAAGTTCCTTTGATTTATCTATATCCTTATTAATTAATTTTTGACAGGCTTGAAGTTGAAACAATATTCCCGTAACCTTATGTCCAAGTGTATCGTGCAGTTCCCTTGAAATTCTATCCCTTTCCTTTATTCTTGATAATTCTTCTATCTCATCAAGTGCATTAAAAAGTTTTGCCTTTGTATTTTCTAATTCATATCTTAGTCTTCTTTCTGTATCTAAAGATTTTAGATGTTTCTCCTGCTTTCTCCTTGATTCTTCATATAGATTTGCAAAAAGAATAGTTAAAGAAAAAATAAGTAGATAAAATATAAAATCTTCTTTAGGTAAGATTGCTAAAATTATTATAAGAAGATAATAAGCTACCCTTTTTTTATTTAATAATATTAAATCAAACAAAAGGTATGAAAATAATATAATATAGAACTTTTCTAATTTATATAAAAATGCAATAAGCAATGCCTCGAACATTAACATAAAAATATTGTTTTTAAACTTTATCCTATATATATTTGATGCCACAAGAGATAGAATTGGTATTACATTTATATAGGATATTTTTATTTCTAATGATTTAATTATAATGCAAAACAAAAGTATTATTTTATACACCTTATCCATACAAAACCTCTTTTTATTTTTATTATACCATAAGATACCAATTCAAATATATTAGTTGAAGTCTCTCTATTTATTAATAATTTTATTATAACAAATTAATGTAGGCTCAATGAAGCTGTTTTCAATCAAAGGTTGTAATCTAAAACAAAAGCTAATAAGTGATACATAAAATAAATACACAAAATACAACCAGTGCCAAAACAACAGATGTATTTGACACTGGAGTGTAAATTTAATTTTTCACTAAAAATTAATTTCCATTTTATGTCTCAATTCACTTTTCACTTGGGTGGCACTCTATGCCTATCAAGAAAAATATAAGTGAAAACAGGAGAATTACTGATACCTCAATATATAAATCACTTATTACTGCACCATAGACAATTTTTTCAGCAGACTTCATAATCCAAGAGCTTGGTACAAAGTTTGCTACCTTTTGTAAAAAGCTTGGCATAAAATCAAGGGGCCAGTAGCATCCTCCAAGCATACACATAGGAACTATAATTAGATTTGTTAAATAACCAAACTGCACCCTGTCCTTTGAAATGTTTGAGATTGCTGTTCCAAGTGCAACTGACAAAATACAAAATATTAAAAACAAAATATATAGGTTTATAAAAGTTCTATTGAAGTTAAATTTCATCATTTTATTTATTATTAAAAATATTACTGTTGTTTGAATAAATATTACTACATAGGAACTTAAAATATTCTGTATAACATAGTTTCTTTGTTTTACTGGTGCTGAAAATATTCTTTTATACACTTTGTACCTTTTATCATCAAGTATAAGTTTTGAGGTATTTGTACCAAGAATAAGCATTAAGAAAGTAAACATCCCTAAGCTTGCCATTAGGGCATTGAAATTTGGCAACTTTAGCTCTTTATATTCAACACCATATTTTTTCTGAGCATAAACATTTAGTGCCTCTTTAAATTTTTCACTATCACCCTCTGCCACCTTTCCTATATTATATAAATTACTTATAATTGAATCTATATAATTTTCAAAAGGCATTGTTAGCTCATTATCCTTTAGCTTATAGGTTTTTATCTTTGGTACCTCTCCCCTAATAATTTTTTCTGTTAAATCCTTTTCAATTACAATAGCATAGTCTAATTTTTCAGATACTATTTGATTTTTAATACTATCCTCATCTAAATAATTTATATTTGCCTTATCCTCTAATGTTTTTACAATATACTTACTTAAAAAAGTTTTATCTTTATCAACAACACCTAACCTTAGTTTGTTTCCACTTGATACAGAAAATAAAGATATCAAAATTATGATTATTGGCATTATAACCATAAAAATTACATTACCTCTATCCTTAAAAATCCTTTTTAAATTATTCTTAAATATCATCAATTTACTCGCCTCCTTCCAAGTAGGCTTGAAACTGCAAACATAATTAGAACCAATAAGGATAAAATGCTAATATATTGGACTGTTTCATTAAAACTTCCCCCATATATTGTGTTAAAGATTGCCCTTTGAGATAAGAAGCTGGGTGACGTATATTGTAACTTCTCTATCAGCGTACCTTCTACCTCAAGTTTTACATACCCTCCACTTATGAAGGTAAAATATGCAACTAAAATCTGAAGTATCGCATCTCCAATTCTTTGATTTCCAACTAACATATATACTAATATTCCTATGCTTAAGGAGAGAATACAGGTTAAAATTAATATTAAAATTATTAACGGATAGTTGTTACCCCAATTAACACCGTATACAAATTTAGTTATAAGGAGCATTATTAAAGAATCTGCAAAGAGCCATAGAAAGTCCCCAAGGAGTGTTCCAAAAAATATCTGGTTATTTTTTATACCTGCTACCTTTAGCCTCTGTATAGTTCTACTAAAGTAGCCTTCTCCTATGGAGTTACATCCAATTATTGTTCCATACATTATTGTCATAATAAGCATTGTAACTGCATAATAATCTATTGCCCTTGGTACTTTTAAATCCTTGGTTAAACTTATCCCCTCTGTTGCCTTTATGAATTGATATTGTAAATCTCCTTTATTTAAGCTTAAAACAGCCTCCATAGTATTTAAGCCATTTATATAGGATTCAACAATAGCCCTTATAATATTTCCTCTATAATTTTTAATTGGATTTTCAATAACATTTATACTTGCCTTTTCTCCCCTTTTAATCTTTTCTGAGTAATCTTCATTTATATGAATTATAGCTGTTATTTCACCTTTTTTAAGTTTCTTTTCTGCCTCATCCATCGCTTCAAACTTTGATACATTCAAAAATTCCTTTATTCTTTCATTCTTAAGGTAATTTTCAAACCCCTTTGAGAACTCTCCCTTATCTTTATTAATTACTGCTACATCAGCCTTAATTTTTACCTCTTCATTTGAAAAAGTACTGCTCAAAGAGGTTCCTAAAATATAAATTATTATTATTGGAAATATAAATAGAAGAATTAGATTTGTTTTATCTCGCCAATTTCTTATAAATTTGTTATAGGCTATATTTAAAACAATCATTTTATCACCTCTAATCCCTTAAACTCTTTCCTGTTAGGGTTAGAAAAACTCCCTCAAGCGTTGGTTTTTCATTGCTTATTGATAATATTTCTCCATCATTTTTTAGTATAGCATCAATTATACCTGTTAGATTTCTACTTCCCTTTTTAGAGATTACATAAATAAATCTATCGTTTATATCACAACCTATTACTCCATCTATCCTTTTAATGTCATCCACCATAGAATAATTAACATTTAAAACCTCTATAGAAATTTTATCCTCCTTTGCAATTAGTGACTTTAATTCCTCCTTTGTTCCCTTTGCAATAACCCTTCCCTTATCGATAATTACAACATAGGAACATATCTGTTCAACCTCCTCCATATAGTGGGAGGTATAAATAACGGTTGCACCCATTTCATTTAATTTTTTTATAGAATTTAATATATGATTTCTTGACTGTGCATCTATTCCAACAGTTGGTTCATCCATCACAATTAACTTTGGTTTATGAACTATTCCACAGGCTATATTTACTCTTCTTTTAATTCCACCTGATAGTTTTTTTACAATTATATTTTTCTTATCTGTAAGCTCTGTAAATTGAAGTGTTTCTTCTATTGCTCTATTTAGTTCATCCTTCTTTAACCCATATAGTCCACCAAAGAATTTTATATTTTCAAGAACAGTTAAATCCTCATAAAGTGCAATATCCTGTGGAACTATTCCTATGTTTCTTTTAATCTCTTTTTCGCTCTCCTTTAAACTTTTACCAAATATCTTTATCTCGCCTGAATCAAAACCAATAAGCCCTAAAAGTGCATTTATTGTTGTTGTCTTTCCTGCACCATTTGGCCCTAAAAGTCCAAAAATCTCTCCCTCTTTTATGCTAAAGCTTACATTATCAACAGCCAGTACTTCGTTGTATCTTTTAATTAGATTTTTAATCTCTACTATCATTTTAATCCTCCTCCCTTTTTATACTATAAATATACTAAAAAGATAGTTTTTCTGTTAGTTACAAAAATAACCTAAACATATGACAAATGTCATATGTTTAGGTTATAGCTTGAGTTTATTTGGTTCTATAATAAATGTTGGGGCGTAGCCCCAGCATATTTTTTTTACAAAAAAAATATGCACCTGTTTAGATGCCTGATAAAATAAAATTACACACACAAATTTGAAAGGAGGCATCCAACAAGTGCACAATAATAATTTTATCAAAAACTTACTCGGTTTTAAAGATGT
>JAOAAJ010000088.1 GCA_026418935.1 Caloramator sp.
AACCCTGTTGATTGGTATCCTTGGTCGGATGAGGCCTTTAGAGAGGCAAAAGAAAAGGATAAGCCAATATTTTTGAGCATAGGCTATAGCACCTGTCACTGGTGTCACGTTATGGAAAAAGAGAGCTTTGAGGATAAAGAGGTTGCAGAGCTTCTAAATAAAACTTTTGTCTGCATAAAGGTAGATAGAGAAGAGAGACCAGATATAGACAACATATATATGATGTACTGTCAAATGATGACAGGGCACGGAGGTTGGCCCTTAACAATAATTATGACGCCAGACAAAAAGCCCTTCTTTTCAGCTACATACATTCCAAAGGAAACAATGTACAACAGAATAGGAATGAAGGACTTGATAAAGAGAATAGATGAACTTTGGAAAAATGACAGGAAAAAACTATTGGATTCATCAGAAAAACTCTACAGAGAACTTGCAAAACTAAACGAAGAGGACAAAAAAGGAAAAATAACAAAGGAAGATATCTTGGAGGCTGTAAGCGAATTTGAAGTTATATTTGATAGAGTATACGGAGGATTTAATAAAAGACCAAAGTTTCCAATTCCCCATAATCTGCTTTTTTTAATGAACGTATATGTTGAAAATAAGGATGAGGATATTAAAGAGATGGTGACAAAGACATTAGATGGAATGATGAGGGGAGGAATATTTGACCACGTTGGATATGGATTCCATAGATATTCAACCGATAGAGAGTGGAAGCTTCCCCACTTTGAAAAAATGCTCTATGACCAAGCACTACTTGTTTTAGCCTATACCGAAGCCTATAGAATCTTTGGTGAGGAAAAATATAAGGATGTTGCCACAAATATAATAGAGTATGTAAAAAGGGATTTAACTTCAAAGGAGGGTGCTTTTTATTCTGCAGAGGATGCAGATAGTGAAGGAGTTGAAGGAAAGTTCTACACATTTACATACGATGAAATAAGAAACATATTAACAGAAGATGAGTTTGAAATTGCAAAGAGGGTATATAACATAATGGAAGAGGGAAACTTTGAAGAGGAGGCAACAGGAGAAAAGACAGGCCAAAACCTTTTATACAAAATAAAAGATTATGAAGAATATAAGGATAAGTTAGAAATAATAAGAAACAAACTGTTTCAATTTAGGGAAAATAGAATTAGGCCCTTAAGGGATGAAAAGATACTAACCGACTGGAATGGAATTATGATAGCAGCTCTATCTAAGGCAGGATTTGTTTTTAACAATGAGGAATACATTGAAATGGCAAAGAGGGCAGCAGATTTTATATTGTCCCTTTCAAAGGATGGACTAAAGCATAGGCATAAAGATGGAGATTATAGCTTTGAGCCACTTCTTGATGATTATGCCTTTTTTAGCTTTGGACTTTTAGAGCTTTATTTAACAACCTTTGAAATAAGATATTTAAAAGAGGCCAAAAACTTAGTTGAAAAAATGATTAAGGATTTATGGGATAACAATAAGGGAGCTTTCTTTTATGCAATGGAGTCCTCTGATTTGATATTAAGAAGCAAAGAAATATATGATGGTGCAGTTCCATCTGGAAACTCTGTTGCAGCATATGTTTTGTATCTACTTTATAGAATTACAGGAGATACAAAGTATCTAAACTTTGCAAACGAAACTTTAAATAGCTTTGCAAGGGAGATTAAGGCAATAAAATCAGCCCACAGCTTTGCACTATATGTACAGGATTTAATCCTATCAGAGCCTATTGATATAGTAGTGGCAGCAGAAGATAAAAGGGAGATAGATAAGTTTTTAGAACCTATAAGAATAAAATATATAAAAAATGCATTGGTAATTGCAAAGACAAATAAAGAAGCCGATAATCTCATACCTCACATAAAAGATATAGAAATAAATAATCAACCTAAAGCCTATGTATGCAAAAACTTCTCTTGTGGAGTACCTCAAAATTTAAACGAATTTCACAAATATATAGGTTAAATTTATCCTAAAGTGTGGTATAATATAAATAGGAAGGATGTGGAGGTGAAAGTATGTTGGTAAATACTAAAAATTTAGTATCGATTTCAGAAGCAAATCAAAACTTTTCAAGAATAGCAAAAATGGTTGAAAAGGATAAATCTGTGATAATATTAAAAAATAATAAACCAAAATATATTTTGTTGGATTATGAAGAGTTTAATAAAGAGTCAATAAGTGAAGAAGAAAAATTAGAAGAAATAGCAAATAAAATTCTTATGCAAAATTTAGAAGCATTCAAGGAGTTAGCTAAATGAAATATATAGAAATACCATTTATATTAAAAATGTATAAAAAAATGATTGAAATGACAGGAGGAACTTATGGATTAAGAAGTTTAGAGCTTCTTGAATCTGCAATAGAAAATTCAAAAATGACTTTTGAAGGAGTAGATTTGTATCCTTCAGTTGAAGAGAAGTGTGCAAATATATGTTATTCAATAATAAATAATCACCCATTTGTAGATGGAAACAAAAGAATGGGAATTTATATTATGCTTGTCTTGTTAGAATATAATAATGTCTATATTAAATATACACAAGAGGAGCTTGTTAAATTAGGTTTAGATATAGCGTGTGGTAATTAAAAGTCAAAGGATATAATTAATTGGATAAATAAACATAAAATTTAGCCTCAGTTAGATTCTAACTGAGGCTCTTTATATAATATCCTCGAAGGTATATGCCTTGTTTATAGGTCTTTTTACATCCCAAGTACACTTCAATCCCTTTGGAAATGTAACAAGCATTCCTTCATTTATAGTAATAGTTTCAATAGGAGTTGTAACAATAACTTCTCCCTCAAAAATATAGCAGGTTTCTGTTTCATCATATTCCCAATCGAAGGTAGAAACACCGCAGCTCCATCTTCCCCAATTGTCAATTCCAAGTTTTTTAGCCTCTTCAAGTGACATCTGTTTTACCTTAATCTTTTCCATAGCCTTGCCTCCTTATTTTTATTTTTCATTTTCAAATATATTAAAAGTTTAAAGTATGTTTTTATAAATTAGTCTATAGTTATATTTTATTTTTATATTGCTTCCTTTTTTCTTTTAATTTAATTTTTAATTCTAAAGCTTTTTTATGAATTTATATATTCAAGGTTCTTTGCAAGAATTGAAAAAATAGTTTATATACAAATTATACCACAAAAATAAAAAACGACAAAATGTATAAAGAGATAATAATAAATTGGAATATATTGTATATATACATAAAAAATAAAATTAATATACTCTAAAAATGAAATATGATGTTGAAAAAATATTTTTACCTCTTATCAAATTTCAACAAAAATTAAAGAAGGTGGGTGCTAAAATATAATAGAAAATAGAACTAAGGGGGATAATTATGAAGGACGTTGTTGAAATAGCAAGCTGTAGAACTATATTAGACGACAACAGAAGCTATATTTATAGGTACTATATGGTTAAAAATTGTAAAAAATTCAATATAAGGGAAAATGAACTGGAGATAAAATGCTACGGTATTGAAGTTGTTAGGGAGGACTATGATAAAAATAAAATAGTTGCAATGGAAAGGGAGAGGATTGACTTTGTAAGTACAGACAGAACAAAGGTATTAAAACTTTTAATAGATCTTCAGAGAAATGAAGTATCACCTCTTCACTTACTTGAGGTGGCTGGAGAGTATGTTGATGAATGGACAAGTGACTTTGACAATGAAATTTCAAAGCTTGAGGCAAAATTAGTACTTGCATAAAAGCACTACTTAGGTGAAAGGTGAATTGTACTAATTAGTGGTAATTGTTCATGTGGTTATCCGCATAATATAACATTATTAAAATTCATAGTAAGACGAAGATGTTATAAATAAAGTTGTATATACAATAGAGTATGAATTATCCAAAATAAAGCCTGTTTATATAATAATTGAACCGAAGGTGCTTGGCACCTTTCCTTTATTTATTTAATCGAGACATCGAATATATATAGTGGTATAATTTATATTAAGATTAACTTAGATTTATAAGTTTTCTTTATAAGGCTTAATATAACTAAGTTTTATATTTAAAATTTTCAAAAGAGAAATTTAATATAATCACATTAATAAAAAACACAGCAAAGGTGATATGATGATAAAGGGCATAGGAACAGATATAATTGAGATTAGCAGAATAAAAAGGGCAGCAGAAAAGAGGGGCTTTTTAGAAAGGGTTTATACAGAGAATGAACTTGAATATATAAAAAACAAAAACATAGAAAGTGCAGCAGGATATTTTGCAGCAAAGGAGGCAGTCTCTAAGGCACTTGGAACAGGCATAAAGGGATTTTCCTTTAGGGACATTGAAATACTAAAAAGGGATGGAGCACCCTATGTAGTTTTACATGGAGGTGCTAAAAAAATTGCAGAGGGAAAAAATATAATTAACATACAGCTTTCAATTTCCCACTGCAGAGAATATGCAGTGGCGTTTGTGGTAATGGAGGGGTAGAATGAAGGTATCAAAGGCTCAAAATATGAGAAACATAGATAAAAGGGCAATGGAAAAATATAAAATTCCAGGTATAGTGCTTATGGAAAATGCCGCATGGGCGCTTTTTAAAAGAATAAAGGAGAAGGAAGTAAAAAAGGTTGTTGTTGTATGTGGTGTTGGAAATAACGGAGGAGACGGATTTGCCTTAACAAGGCTTCTTATGATAAATGGATATGATGTCAGTGTTTATTTATTTGGAGATGAAAATAAAATAAAGGGCGATGCAGGAATAAACTATGAAATACTTCTTAATATGGGCGTTTTAGTAAAAAAAGAATTAGATGAACTAAAACAGGAACTAAAATGTTCTGATGTTGTGGTTGATTCCCTATTTGGTACAGGCCTTGATAGGGATGTAGAGGGAATTTTTAAAGAGGTAATCGAAACAATTAACCTTTATTCAAAATATACAATATCTGTAGATATCCCATCAGGAATAAATTCAGATACAGGACTTAAGATGGGGTGTGCTGTTTTGGCAAACGAGACAGTAACCTTTGGAACAGCAAAACTTGGACTACTTTTAAATGATGGAAGAGAACACAGTGGTGTAATTTATATAGACAACATTTCAATTCCAAAGGCTTGTATTGATGAAGAGGGGCTTAAAATTACAACAAATTATGGAGAATTTCCCAAAAGCCTTTTAAAAAAAAGACATTTTGACGTAAATAAAGGAAGCTGCGGCAAGGTTGCAGTAATTGGCGGATGCTTTAATATGTCGGGGGCTGTAACCTTAACTCTTAAAGCAGCCTTAAGGACAGGAAGTGGGCTTGTAACAGGTGTTGTTCAAAGAAGTATAGTTGATAGAATTGCTTCCTTTTTACCAGAGGCAACCTATAGAATTAGCAATGAGAAGGACGGATACCTCCTTTTTACAACAAGAGAACTTGACGATATAATTCAAAGCTACGATGCAATTGCTGTTGGTGTTGGAATAGGAAGGAGTAACCACATTACATCGGTAATTGCATATTTACTTGAAAAGTCAACAAAACCACTAATAATAGATGCAGATGGATTAAATATGCTCTGTAGCATAAAAGCAAGGCTTAAAACAAAAAAATGTCAGGTTGTTTTAACTCCCCATCCAGGCGAGTTTTCAAGGCTAACAGGTTTTGAGGTTGATTACATAAATAGAAACAGAGTAGAGGTTGCTGTAAATTTTGCAAAGGAATATGGATGTACACTTCTTCTAAAAGGTGCAAGTACAGTAGTTACGGATGGAGATAGGGTTTATATAAACACTACAGGAAATCCAGGAATGGCAACTGGAGGTTCAGGTGATGTTTTAACAGGAGTAATTTTATCCTTAATAGGGCAAGGATATGCTCCCTTTGATGCAGCCCTAATTGGTGCATATCTTCATGGATGTGCTGGAGATTTTGCATATAAAAAGTATGGAAATGGACTAGTGGCAAGTGATATAATAGAATATATAGGACAGGCTATGCTGTAGTAATAAATCACCTACAAAAAGAATATTTATAATTGTAGTATTTTTGTAGGTGATTCTTTATGAAAAGACAAATCTCTATTTTTTTAATCTTAATATTCACAATATTCATAATTTCATGTAAAATTACTAAAAAGGACAAAAGTGTTGAGGACTTCATTTTGACGCTGAATTCATATAAATCCGAAGCAGAAATAGAAATCTATAGCAATAAAGGCACATCAAAGTATAGACAGCTTCAGATATATAAATCCCCCGACAAGGTTAGAATAGAGACATTAGAACCAGAATTTTTAAAGGGAAAAATAATGATATTAAATAGTGGAAGGTTTGAGATATATCATCCATTGATAAATCAAAAGTATGAGGGAGACATAACAACAGAGCCAACCTTTATACACCTTGGTATTATTCAAACAAGTTTGATAAAAAATAAAGAATATACAACAAGCTATACTATGTTAGATGGTATAGAAACAATTAAACTAAGGATAAAGATAGAGGGTGATAATATATACAAAAATGAGGCCGCAGTTTATTTTTCAAAAAAGGATATTAAACCACTTTACTTCGAAATTTACGACAACAGTGGCACTTTACGATATAGGGCAAAGTTTATAAACTTTGAATGTAATAAGGAGATAAAGGATGATGTTTTTACTATTGGTTTAAATTGAAGGGGGAATAATGGATGATTAGGCCCTATTATGCAGAAATAAATTTTGATAGTATTAGAAATAATATAAAAGAAGTAAAAAGGGTTGTTAAGGATAAGAGGGTAATTGGAGTTATTAAGGCAGATGCCTATGGGCACGGAGCAATAGAGGTTGCAAAGGTATTAAAGGAGGAGGGTGTTGACTATTTTGCAGTTGCAATAATAACAGAGGCACTGGAGTTAAGAAGTGCAAAAATAGAGGAGGATATTCTTGTTTTAGGATATACACCAGAGGAATGCTTTGAAACGGCAATAAAAAACAACATAACCCTTACAATATATGATGTTAATTTAGCAGAAAAACTTAATTTAGTTGCACAAAAAATGAATAAAAGAGCAAAGGTTCACATAAAAATAGATACTGGTATGGGACGATTAGGATTTTTGGTAGGTGAAGAGGCAAAAAGGGACATAATAAGGATATGTACCCTTGATAATATATATGTTGAGGGTATATATTCCCATTTTGCTTGTGCAGATCTAAAGGACAAAACCTACTCAAAAATGCAGCTTGAAAAATTTAACTGGATGATTGACGAACTAAAAAAAGAAGGAATAAGCTTTAAAATTAAGCATATGGCAAACAGTGCAGCAATAATAGATTTAGAGGAGAGCTACTTTGATGCAGTACGCCCTGGAATAATGCTCTATGGATATTATCCCTCCGATGAGGTGGATAAAACTAAGGTTAAACTAATTCCTGCAATGAGCCTTAAAGCAAAGATTGCAATGGTAAAAAAAGTAGACAAGGGCACCTCAATAAGCTACGGACGAAAATATATAGCAGATAGTCAAAAGCTAATTGCAACGCTTCCCTTTGGTTATGCAGACGGTTTTTCAAGGATAATGTCGGGAAATGCAAAGGTTTTAATAAAGGGAAGAGAAGTTGACGTTGTAGGTAGAATATGTATGGACCAGTGTATGGCAGATGTAACAGAAGTTGAGGATGTAAAGATAGGTGATGAAGTTGTTATAATGGGAACATCGGGCGACAAAAAAATAACAGCAGATACAATAGCAGAAAGGCTTGGTACAATAAGTTATGAAGTTCTGTGCATGGTTTCAAAACGCGTCCCAAGAGTATATAAGTGCCACCCAAGTGAAAAGTGAAATCATCCAAAATATGTAAATAAAATAGTCGATTTAAAGTATATCGCAAACATATTATATTATTGTTTAAATTGGGAATAATGATAAAGAGGAATAATGGTTGCAAATAAAGTAAGTTAGGTGCTATAATAGTTACATGTTAGAGCCTCGCCTACATAGGTAAATTTAGGGGGTATGATGATGAAAAACAAAAAAATAACAGTGAGCCTCCCCGAGAGCTTACTTGATGAATTTGATAAATTTATAGAATGTGAAAAAGGTAAAAATAGAAGTCAATTTATTAAGGAAGCTGTAATATTATATATTAAGGAACATAAAAAGAAAAACATTAGGGAACTTATGAAGAAGGGCTATCAGGAGATGGGTAGCATAAACCTTGAAATTGCGGAATGTGGAATGGACTGCGATTTAAAGGAACTTGCCAAATATGAAGCAGAGCTTGCGGAGAGTGATATATTAGATGGTTCAGGTGGTGAAAAGAGGAGATATATTCTATGCTGATTTAAGCCCTGTCATAGGTTCTGAACAAGGAGGAGTAAGACCTGTACTTATCATACAAAACGATGTAGGTAATAAGTACAGTCCAACTGTAATTGTTGCGGCCATAACATCACAGATCAATAAGGCAAAACTACCAACTCACGTTGAAATATGCTGTGAAGATTATGGACTAACAAAGGATTCTGTTATCCTGCTTGAGCAGGTTAGAACAATAGACAAAAGAAGGCTTAAGGAAAAGATAGGACATATAAGTGATGAACTTATGAAAAAAGTAGACGATTCATTACTTATAAGTTTAGGATTAGTAGACTTTTAGTGCCACCAGGAACTCCGAATAGTACCAAAATATGTGGTAAAAAGACTTCTCATTACTTTAATGTAAATTATATATTTTTATAGTTTTGACATTGCGGAGATTTGGTGTAATAGTAAAATATAAAATTTTACTATTATTAGTACAAAATACTATGGATAATAAAAAATATACCCTATAAGTGTCAATCGACTGATTGACACTTTTTTATTATAAAAGTGCCACATAGTGAAATGTTACATTTCCAAAATATTACACCGAATTTAGTACAAAAGTTTAAAAAAGTCAAGATAAAAATAGTGTGTATTTTGTCAAAATATGTGCTATAATATTTGTGCGGTCAGAAAAATAAGCCTTATGGCATAATAAATATAAAGACCAAAAGGAGGGAATATGATGAATAGAGACATCAACAAACTAAAAGAAATAGCAGTTGAAGTTAGAAAAAACATCATTAAGATGTTAACTGAATCTCAATCAGGACATCCAGGTGGTTCACTTTCAGCAGTTGAAATCTTAACATCCCTATATTTTAGTGAAATGAAGGTTGACCCAAACAATCCAAAGTGGGAAGATAGAGACAGATTCATCCTATCAAAGGGACATGCAGCACCAGTTCTATATGCAGTTCTTGCAGAAAAGGGTTTTTTTGATAAGGCAGAGCTTATGACTTTAAGAAAGATTGACTCAAATCTTCAAGGACACCCAAGTATAAAGAACACTCCAGGTGTAGATATGTCAACAGGTTCATTAGGTCAAGGACTTTCTGTTGCAAATGGAATGGCACTTGCAGCAAAGCTTGATAACAAAGATTACAGAGTGTACATACTTTTAGGAGATGGAGAACTTGAAGAAGGTCAAGTTTGGGAAGCAGCAATGACAGCAGCACACTACAAGCTTGACAATGTAACTGCATTTGTAGATTTCAATGGACTACAAATAGATGGTCCTTGCACACAAGTAATGAATGTAACTCCAATTGCAGATAAGTTTAGAGCTTTTGGATGGAATGTAATTGAAATAGATGGACATGACTACAACCAAATATTTGATGCAATTGATAAGGCAAAAGCTACAAAGGGAATGCCAACTATGATAGTTGCAAAGACTGTAAAGGGTAAGGGAGTATCCTTTATGGAAAACCAAGTAGGCTGGCATGGAACAGCACCAAGCAAAGAGCAATGCGAACAGGCACTACAAGAGTTAGGAGGTGCGATTAATGGCTAATTTAGCAACAAGAGAAGCATATGGAAAGGCACTTGTGGAACTTGGTAAGGAAAATAAAAATATAGTTGTTTTAGATGCAGACCTTTCAAAATCAACAAAAACAGCAGATTTTGCAAAGGTATTTCCAGAAAGATTCTTCAACGTTGGTATAGCAGAGGCTGACCTTATAGGAACAGCAGCAGGTCTTTCAACTTGCGGAAAGATTCCTTTTGCAAGTACATTTGCAATGTTTGCAGCAGGAAGAGCCTTTGAACAAATAAGAAACTCTGTTTGCTATCCAAAGCTAAATGTAAAGATTGCAGCAACACACGCAGGACTTACAGTTGGTGAAGATGGTGCATCACACCAATCAGTTGAAGATATAGCAATAATGAGAAGCATACCAAATATGACAGTAATATGTCCTGCAGATGATGTTGAAACAATGGCAGCAGTTAAGGCAGTAAGTGAATACTATGGACCTGTGTACATAAGACTTGGAAGAGCATCAGTTCCAACAATAAACGACAGACCAGAATATAAGTTTGAAATAGGTAAGGCAGTATTATTAAAAGAAGGTAAGGATGTTACAATATTCGCAACAGGAATAATGGTAAGTGAAGCCCTAAAGGCAGCAGAAGAGCTTCAAAAGGAAGGTATAGATGCAGAAGTTGTAAACATCCACACAATAAAGCCACTTGATGAAGAGGCTGTTGTAAATTCAGTTAAAAAGACAAAGGCAGCAGTAACATGCGAAGAACACAACATAATAGGTGGACTTGGAAGTGCTGTTTGCGAAGTTTTAGCAGAAAAATGCCCAGCACCTGTAAAGAGAGTAGGAATTAAGGACACATTTGGAGAATCAGGAAAACCAGCAGAACTTCTTAAGAAATATGGCTTAACAAAGAATGAAATAGTAAAGGCTGCAAAGGAAGCAGTAGCAGCCAAATAACAAAATCTCACTGAGGTAAAGATAAATAGAAAGATAATATGGAATTAAGTTGCCACCCAGAGTGAAATATGATAAAGCTATAAGACTTTCACTTGGGTGGTACATTTTTTTATCCACGTTCAAAGGGTTATTTTATTTGCAAAATTTCATTCGTAACACAAGTTAGAAGTAGGTAATGAATGACAATAATTTAGTTAAAATAGCATAAAAAGCATAAAATAATAGGTTTATTACAAAAATATAAGGGAAGTTTATATGTAATTAAGTTTATAGATGCGATAGCAAAAAGCAGTGCATACTAATCTAAACTTAAGAAAAACACAAGAATTATACAATGATTGCATAAAACGAAAGACGTTGAATTTGCTAAATTTACGAGAAAATGATAAAATGAGTATGCAGAATTGGAATGATATTACCAAAAAAGAAGGGAGGAATAATATGAAGAAGGCTATAAAGGAATATATTTTAATTACCTTTGGAATATTTTTAGTTGCTGTTGGTATATACTACTTTTTAGTTCCAAGCAACCTTGCAGCAGGTGGAGTAAGTGGACTTGCAATAGTTATAAATAAATTTTTCCCTGCAATTCCTGTTGGACTTTTAATGCTTGGAATGAACATAATACTTTTTATAATCGCATTCATAGTAATAGGTAGCAATTTTGGTGCAAAAACAATCTATTCAAGCCTTGGTCTTTCAGCAATGATTTGGCTTTTAGAAAAAGTGTATCCAATTTCACAACCAATAGTAGATGATCTACTTTTACAGTTATTATTTGGAATCTTAATCTCAGGTATTGGTATGGGAATTGTTTTTAATCAAAATGCTTCAACGGGCGGAACAGATATAATAGCAAAGATAATTAATAAGTTTTTCCACATAGATATAGGTAAATCACTTCTTCTATCAGACTTTTTAATAACACTTGCAGCAGGCTTAACCTTTGGACCTAAAATAGGGATGTATGCACTTTTAGGAGTTGTAATAAATGGACTTGTTATAGACAATGTGATTCAAGGCCTAAATGTATGTAAGCAGGTAACAATAATAAGTGCAAAGAGTGAAGAAATTAAAAAATATATAATTGAAGAGCTTGGAAGAGGGGTAACCATCTATGATGGTAGAGGTGCCTTTACAGGAGAAGAGAAGGAAGTTTTAATGACTATAATAAGTAGAAAGGAATTTATAAAATTAAGGGAATACATAAAGGAACTTGATAAAAGAGCCTTTATTAGTGTAAGCAATGTTCACGAAGTTTTAGGCGAAGGATTTACAGAGCTTGAGTAAGTGCCACCCAGGTGAAGGTGAATAGAACCAAATATTGGAATGTACCACCTACATGAAGTGATAAATTCTTTTGAATTTATCACATTAATTAGGGTGGTATATTTTTTGGAGTGATTTAAAATCCAATCATTTATTTTTGACAAAATCTCATAAGACTTATTTCATTGTTTCAAATCTTAAATCATCCTTATAAAATAAATCCAATAAGAAATTTTTTCATTTACAAAATTTTTTCACACAAAAAAACAAATTTATGTTATTATATATGTTGTAGAAAATTATACAACTATTATACAATACGACGAAATAAGGAGTTGTTGCTGATGATAGAATTTAATAATGTTTCAAAGGTCTACAAAAACAACCATATAGCACTATCAAACGTCAGCTTTAAAGTACAAAAAGGGGAATTTGTGTTTTTGGTTGGACCAAGTGGTGCAGGTAAATCAACAATTTTAAAGCTTCTAATGAAGGAAATCGAACCTACAAGTGGAGATATAGT
>JAOAAJ010000112.1 GCA_026418935.1 Caloramator sp.
GTGCTGTAGATAGAGTTGTAGCAGCAGATAGTATAGATTTACTAACTGTAGTTGCACTTGTTTTATTTGCTGTATTTAGTAAAAGAGCCATATATTTAGATATTGCACTAACTCTTGCGATTCTTGGCTTCATAGGAACACTACTAATTTCAAAGTATCTGGAGGGAAAACTATGATATATGTAGCTTATGTATTTATGATTTTAGGTTGCTTTTTTGCCTTTGCAGGTACTGTAGGTGTTTTAAGGATGCCTGATGCATATTGTAGAATGCAATCAAGTACAAACATAGCAACACTAGGTACCTTAGGTGCACTTCTTGGTGGATTTATTTTTGCATTAACATTGAAAAATACCTCAATGGCTTTAAAAATTTTATTTATAGCAGTCTTTATAATTATAACAAATCCAGTAGCTGGACATGCTATTTGTAAGGCAGCATATAAATCAGGTGTAAAGGCCGAAAAATTGACATGTGATGATTATGGGAGGGATTTTCCTAATGAATAATATTGTTTTATTAAATGCATTGATTTTGATTGGTATTCTTGTGTCAGCTGTTTTAACAGTGTATTTTGATGATTTATTATCATCAATTGTTGCATTAGGAGCAGTAGGTTCATTTGTAGCACTTGAATTTATACTACTACATGCACCTGATGTTGCAATAGCAGAGGCTGCAGTAGGCGTTGTACTACAACCAGTTATATTTATTGTAGCCCTTAGAAAAGTAAGGGGGGTTAGAAAATGAAGAAGTTTTTAACATACTTTTCATTAACAGTATTTTTAATAATCGGTTGTTATACAGCATTGGAAATGGCCAAATTAGCACCAACCTTTGATGGACAAAAGATAAATGTTGTTGAATTATATAACAACCCAAAGAATTATGATTATAACGATGCAGATGGAGTTGCAAATTTAATGGTTAAGCAAACAATTGATAAAACACACGCAATTAACGCAGTTACAGCAATAGTTTTTGATTTTAGAGGTTATGATACCTTAGGAGAATCATTTGTATTATTTACTGCCATTTCAGGTACTGTTGTAATTTTAAGAAATGCTATGAAAGGAAGGGCAGATTAATATGAGCAATAAGAATATTAAGGTAAAAGATTATATAATTAAATCTGCTGCAGACTTTTTTACACCTATAGGATTAGTTCTTGGTTTATATATAATTTTACACGGGCATTTAAGCCCAGGTGGAGGTTTCCAAGGTGGCGTTATAGTTGCGTCAGCAGTGGTTTTAATTTATTTAGGATATGGTTTTGAAGTTTCAACGAAAACATTTAAACCAAACGTATTAAAAAAGAGTGAAGCAATAGGTGCATTGATGTATACTTTCTTTGCATTGCTTGGTATATTTTATGCAGCTAATTTCTGTAGAAATGTATTTTTTAATGTTGGAAATCCAGGAGACTTATTTAGTTCAGGTACAATATTTTTAATGAATGCAGCAGTTGGATATAAAGTATTAACAGGTGTAGGATTTTTAATATTACTAATGTTTGGCCTTTTAGCAAACAAAGAAGAGTAGATAGGGGTGATTAAATGTTATTAATGAATTATATAACCTGTATAATTCTTATTGTATTAGGTCTATATACAATAGTTTCAAAGAAAAATTTAATGAAAATAGTAATAGGTATGGGACTGTTAGATTATGGTATAAATCTACTACTTAGAAGCATTGGATTTAAAGCAGGGGGTACCGCTCCTATATTTACTATAAATGAACTTGATAAAAGCTCCTTTTTTGTTGACCCAGTGCCACAGGCATTGACTCTAACTTCAATTGTAATAGGAGCCTGTGTAACAGCTCTTGCTCTTGCATTAGTGGTAATGATTAATAAACATTATGGTACTCTTGATACCGATAAGGTAAGGAGGTTAAAAGGATGACACAACATTTGCCTATTTTATCTATAATTACTTTGTTTATAGGAGCATTCATTGTAGCATTAATAAAAGAAAAAAATGAAATATTAAGAAATACAATAGTTTTAATTGCAACATTTTTATCTTTTATTTTTACAGTAATGATGTATAAACCAATTATTAGTGAAGGAAATATATTGACATATTGGATGGGTAACTGGGAACCTATTAAAGATTGGGCAATAGGTATTGGACTTGAGGTTGACCAATTAAGTTTATTCTTTGGTTTATTTATATCACTTTCAATAGTATTATCAGCCCTTTATTCATTTAGATATATTGAAAGGGAAACAGGAAAAGATAAATACTATGTTCTATTTTTAATGATGTCAGCAAGTGTAATGGGCTTTATATTCACTGGAGACCTTTTCAATATGTACGTTATGATTGAAATTATGACCTTTGCATCAGTTGCACTTACTGCTTTTAGAAATGACAGACCAGAAGCAGTTGAAGCAGGTTTTAAATATATAGCGATAGGTTCAATAGGTTCGTCATTAATACTACTTGCAACTGTAATTATTTATGCACAATTCCATACATTAAATCTGGCACAGCTTGCAGGTGAGTTGTATAATAATTATACTGTTACAACTATTTTTGCATTGGCATTGATGATAGCAGGTTATGCTGTTAAGGTATTTGCAGTTCCTACACATTTTGTTGCACCAGATGCTTATATGGTAGCACCATCATCAATATCTATGTTATTTTCAGGAATAGTTAATAAGGCTGCTGTTTATGGTATATTAAGGATTATATATGTTGTATATCAAAGTATGAATTTACCTTCAATGCAATTCCTATTAATATTCTGGGGAACAGTAACAATGTTTATTGGTGTAACTATGGCTCTTGCACAACATGATTTTAAGAGACTGTTAGCATTCCATAGTATATCACAAATTGGATATGTAATAACTGGTATCGGTTTAACAACTGCACTTGGTATAACAGGAGGATTATACCATGCCCTAAATCATACATTATTTAAGGGATTGCTATTCCTTTGTGCTGGTGCAGTATTCTATGCAACAGGAACTACAGATTTAGATAAACTTGGTGGACTTGCAAAAAGAATGCCACAAACTGCATTAATATTCTTAATAGGTGCATTTTCAATAAGTGGTATACCACCATTTAATGGATTTGTATCAAAGTGGATTATATATCAAGCATCATATGAAGCAGGATATGCTCCTGTTACAATAATAGCTTTAATTGTAAGTGTAATGACATTAGCATCTTTTATAAAGGTTGCACAGTCAGCTTTCTTTGGACAATTACCAAAGGAATTTAAAAATGTTGAAGAAGTACCTCTTTCAATGAGAATACCTATGTGGATTATGGCAATTCTATGTATATTAGGAGGTATTATACCTTCAACTGTTACAAAATATTTAATAACTCCAGCAGCAGATGCTGTTATGAATTCAGCAAAGTATGTTGAAGTTATGATGGGAAGAGAATTTGCATCTAAGTTCTATAATAATTTAGGAAATGCTCCTATAATTGATTATAAATTAGCTGGATACTGGCAACCAATTGCATGGTTAATTTTATTCGGTATACTACTTCTTGCATTTACACTTGTTGCAGTACTTGGTGGATTTAATCCAAAGAAATTCAGCTATGCTGATGTGGAAGATGCAAAATACGATGTATTCTATAGTGGTGAATCAGCTGAATTTTCACACGTTGGTGGAAGTGACTTATTCTGGGGCTTAAAATATCAATTCAGACATTATTTTGATTTTATGCATAAAATTCATAGTGGATTGGTTAATGACTATGCCCTCTCAGTTGTATTAACTGCAGCAGTAATATTACTTTATGTATTTACTTTTGTTAGATAAGGAGGGACTGTAAGGTGGAATTACTAAAAAGAATACTATATATATTACTTTACCCTGGCTTAATTTACTGTGTTATAGGGGGGCTAATATTAGCTGGTATAGATAGAAAGCTTCTTGCAAGAATGCAAAAAAGAATTGGTCCTCCAATATTACAGCCTTTTTATGATTTCTTTAAGTTGCTTGGTAAAGAAACAATAGTACCAAGAAATGCAGCAAAAAAAGCCTTTTTAGCAGCACCAGTAATTGGATTAATTAGTTTAATTACAGTATCGCTTTTTATACCTGTTTTTAAGTTTAGTCCATTTAGCACATATGCTGATTTAATAGTTGTAATATATTTATTAACAATACCTGCAGTAGCATTGATTGTTGGTGGTTCTGCATCAGGCTCACCATATGCTGGGGTTGGTATTTCAAGAGAAATGGTTGCGATAATATCCTATGAATTACCTATGGTAGTATCTCTACTTGCTATAGCTAAAAAGGTAGGATTGGCTTTAAATAATGGTGTAATGACATTCTCCTTATCACAAATAGTAGAATATCAAGCACAAAACGGTCCATTGTTTACAAAACTAAGTATAATACCTGCTTTTATAGCAATGCTTCTTGTAATTCCATGTAAGGTTGGAAGCTTACCATTCGATATTGCGGAAGCTGAAATAGAAATATGTGAAGGACCACTTGTTGAGTATAGTGGAGCACCACTTGCAATATTTAAACTAAATCACGCAATAAAAATGCTTGTTATGACATCATTATTTGTTACACTGTTCTTAAGTGGAGCAGGAACAGGTATATTAGCTATAGATGCAGTAATTCAATTTATATTGATGCTTGTTGTAATGTTTTTCTCAATAACACTTTTAAAGGCTATAACTGCAAGATTAAGAGTAGAACAAACTTTAAAATTCTATTGGACTTACCCTACAGCCCTTGCAATATTGAGTCTAATACTTGTTTATTTTGGGTTGTAATTTAGGAGGTGTTTAAATGTTTGAAAAGCTAATACAGAAGGGACTTGAAAAATCAGCGTGGTTATATCATTTAAATACAGGTTCTTGTAATGGTTGTGATATTGAACTTGTGTCAGTAATAACTCCAAGATATGATGCAGAGAGATTTGGTTTTAAAATTGCAGGTTCACCAAGACATGCAGATATAATCGTAGTTTCAGGACCAATTACATCTCAATCAAGAGATAGACTTATAAGAACATTAGCACAGGTACCAGATCCTAAAGTGGTTGTTTCTTTAGGTTCATGTCCAAGATCATGTAATGTATTTAATGGTAGCTACTGTGTAGAAGGTCCATTGGATAAATATACACCTATTGATGTAGCAATTGCAGGTTGTCCTCCAAAACCAGAAGCAATAATGGCAGGACTTGTAAGAGCTGTTGAGATATTAAAGGAAAAAAGGAGGGCAATGAAATGAAATTCCCTTATTTAAAAGAAGCAGTAAAATCATTGTTTTCAAAGCCTTCAACTGAAAACTTTCCAAAGGAAGTAAAAGAGGCTCCTGAAGGTTATAGAGGAAAAATTGCCTTTTATCCTGAAAAGTGTGTTAACTGTGGAATGTGTATTAGAGTTTGTGCACCGGGTGCAATTACAAGAACAATTGAAAAAGTTGAAGATGGAGATAAAATAACATTCCAATTTTATATGGGACAATGTACCTTCTGCCAACTTTGTCAGGATTTCTGTGCAAGAAAAGCAATTGAATTAACAAAGGATTATTTAATGATTGCTGAAGATGAAGAAGATTTAATGGTAAGAGGTACTTTTATAAAAAAAGCACCTCCAAAGCCACCTGTACCACCAGCAAAGCCAGCTACCACAGCTACAAATAGTGCAGAGAATAAAAAAGAAGAAGTTAAGTCAGAATGATTTAAAAGCTGTTGACAAGTTAATGTCAACAGCTTATTTTAACCAAGTAAATTAGTATTATTTAATAAAGTTTAAATTAAGTTTAAAATTAATAAAGATAAAGTATTTGAAAATTTCATTATTTTAAGTTAAAATATATATTGCAACTTTGAAAGGAGGAATAATATGATTACAAAGGAATATGTAGCATCAATCATTGACCACACAATACTAAAAGCTGAAACAACTCCTGAGGATGTTAGAAAGGTATGTAGAGAAGCAAAGGAAAACAATTTTGCTTCAGTATGTATTAATCCTTGCTATGTTAAGCTTGCTGCAGAAGAATTAAAGGGAACAAATGTAAAGGTTTGTACAGTGATAGGTTTCCCTTTAGGAGCAAATTCATCTGATGTAAAAGCATATGAAACAAAAAAAGCTATTGAAGATGGTGCTCAAGAAGTTGATATGGTTATAAATATAGGAATGCTTAAGGCAAAAGAGTTTGATTATGTAAAAAAAGACATTGAAGCTGTTGTAAACGCAGCAAAGGGTAAAGCTTTAGTTAAAGTAATAATAGAAACTTGTCTATTAACTGATGAAGAAAAGGAAATAGCTTGCAAATTATCAGTTGAAGCTGGAGCTGATTTTGTTAAGACTTCAACAGGTTTTAGCAAATGGGGTGCAAAAGAAGAAGATGTAAGATTAATGAGAAGTGTAGTAGGCAATGAAAAGGGTGTAAAAGCTTCAGGTGGTGTACATAGTTTTGAAGATGCAGTTAGGATGATTGAAGCAGGTGCAAATAGAATAGGTGCCAGCTCATCCCTTAAAATAATAGGAAAGTCGAACGAAGAAAAAGCATATTAATTATTAAGAGTTAAAAGTCCTCTATATAAAAATTAGAGGACTTTTAATTTTTTTATCCTTAAAATAACAAATTCAGAATATTATATATTAAGTAAGGAGGTGAGTATATGTCACCAGTAAAAAAATTATCTGTGGAAGATTTAATAGTAAAAATTAATCTACCAAAATTTAAAAATACATCAGAAATAAAACCAGAATATACATTAATAGATCAAGATAGAGGAATAGATGCAATAAACTTTGCATTTGATATGGAGCAATTTGGTTACAATATATATGTTTGTGGATATGAAGGAATAGGAAAAAGAAGCTATTTAATTGATATGTTAAAAAGGAGAGCAAAAGAGGAAAAAACACCTTCTGATTGGATATATGTATATAATTTTGAAGATATGTATAAACCATTAGCAATAGAATTAAAGCCTGGCACAGCTAATATGTTAAAAAATGATTTAAACGAATTTATTGAAGAAATAAGTGAAGAAATTACAGAACTTTTTAGTAGTGAAGAGTATGAAAAAAGAAGAAACGATGTAATAGACTATTATGAAAAAATGATTATAGATTTAGCCGATGAATTAAATGAGAAATCAAAAGAAAGAAAATTAATTTTCAAATATACTAATGATGGATTTGCTTTTATACCTATAAATAGTAATAATAAAGAAATGACTGAACAGGAATATATAGATTTGAAAGAAGAAGAAAAGGAAGAGATAAATAAAAATGTTAGTGAATTGAGAAATTTGGCTTATGAAGTCTTAAGAAAAACAAAGCTTTTTAAAAAAGAAATGAATCAAAAACTTAAGGATTTGGAATTTAGTTTTTTCACTTTGTATATAGAAGATAAAATGAGTAATTTGGTTGATAAATATAATTACAATGATAAGTTAATAAAGTATTTTAGTTCCTTAAAAAATGATATTATAGAAAATTTGGATGTATTTATCGATATCGATAATGTTGATAAGGAATTTTTGGAGGCATTTTTATCAAGATATGATGTAAATGTATTTGTTAATAATACAGATGAAGGTGCACCAGTTATAATAGAAGAAACACCAGAGTATCAGAAGCTTATTGGGTTAATTGAATATGAAAATAAATCAGGTAATTTAGTTACTGATTTTACTATGATTCAACCTGGAAGCCTTCACTATGCAAATGGAGGTTATCTTGTTATAGATGCACGAAAGCTGCTTGAAAGCTTTTGGGGATATGAAGCATTAAAAAGAACATTGTTATTAGGTAAAATTTCAATAGAAAATTTTAAAAATCAGCTTGATATAATACCTATAGTAAATTTAAAACCTGAACCAATTCCAATCAAGATAAAAGTTATTTTGATTGGTGGTCCAGAAATATATTATCTTTTATATAATTATGATGAGGATTTTAAAAAGTTATTTAAAATTAAAGCAGAATTTAATAATAAAATTAAAGATAGTGTTGATAATACTAACTTATTCTTGAAGTTAATAAAATATATAATTAATGAAAAAAAACTAAGGGATATCACCTATGAAGGTATAGAGGAACTTATTTATTTTTCTAAAAAACTCTCGGAAAATAGAAATTATTTATCATCTAAAATTTCTTGTATTATTGAAATTCTTGAACAAGCAAATCTTATAGCTAAGAAAAATAAAAGAAAATTTATAGATAGAGACGATATAAAGATTGCATTGAAAAATAAGGAGAAAAGAAATTCTTTAATTCGAGATGAATTAATAGAACTTTATGAAAAAAATAAGTATTTAGTTGATGTTAGAGGCTATAAAGTTGGGCAAGTTAATGCACTATCAGTTATAGACTATGGAGATTTCGAATTTGGAAGAGCAAACAGAGTAACTGTAAATACTTTTAGTGGAACAGGTAACATTATAAATATTGATAGAGAGGTTGGATTAAGTGGAAATATATTTAATAAGGCAATCTTGATTTTAACAGGGTATATTGGTGAACGCTTTGGTCAAGGGAACAATCTTTCATTTAATGCCAGTATATGCTTTGAACAAATGTATGGTGAAATAGATGGTGATAGTGCAACATTAGCTGAAACGGTAGCACTTATATCCAGTTTAGCTGAAATACCAATTAATCAAGGCATAGCAATAACAGGTTCGATAAATCAAAAAGGAACTGTTCAAGCTGTTGGTGGAGTAAATACAAAGATAAGGGGATATTTTGATATTTGTAATTTATATGGATTAGATGGAACACAAGGGGTAATTATACCCGAATCAAATTTAGATGATTTAATTATTGATGAAGATATAATTGATGCAGTAAAAAGAAATATGTTTAGCATATATACTGTAAGTAAAGTAGAAGACTGTTTTGAAATAATTCTTGAACCAACATTTAAAAAGGGAAGAAAGAATAATAATTTTGAATTTATAGAAGAAAAGATTTTAAAAAGAATTGAAAAGTTTAAAGGTGTTAAGGATAAGAGTAAAAAAGAATAGGCTGAAAATGCAGCCTATTCTTATACATTAAAGCGGAATACAATTACATCTCCATCTTGTACTATATATTCTTTTCCTTCAAGTCTAATAAGACCTTTCTCTCTTGCTACAGTTTCAGAACCACTCTCTACTAAATCCTCAAATGAGATTACTTCAGCACGTATAAAGCCTCGTTCTATATCAGAGTGTATCTTTCCTGCAGCTTGAGGAGCTTTAGTTCCCTTTCTTATTGTCCAAGCTCTTACTTCCTTTGGACCAGCTGTTAAAAAACTTATTAATCCAAGTAAATTGTAGCTTGCTCTTATTAGTTTGTTTAATCCTGGTTCTTCAAGACCATAGTCACTTAAAAATTCTTGCTTTTCATCTTCAGATAGCATTGAAATTTCTTCCTCAAGTTTAGCACAAAGTGGGATTACTTGTGAATTTTCAGCCTTTGCATACTCTATAACTCTATTTAATAATTTATTATTTTCATATCCATTTATTATATCATCTTCTGATAGATTTGCTACATATAAAACAGGCTTTGATGTAAGTAAAAAGTATTGTTTTAAAAATTCTCTTTCTTCATCAGTCATTTCAATTGTTCTTGCAGGCTTCATTTGTTCTAAATGTGATTTAAGTCTTTCCATAAAATTTAGTTCTTCTTGAGCTTTTTTATCTCCTGATCTTGCAGTTTTTCTTGTCTTATCTATTCTTCTATCAAGTACTTCCATATCAGAAAATATTAATTCAAGATTTATTGTTTCAATGTCTCTTATAGGATCGACTGAACCTTCAACGTGAACAATGTTGGTATTTTCAAAACATCTAACAACGTGAACAATTGCTTCTACTTCTCTTATATGAGATAGAAACTTATTACCAAGACCTTCACCTTTGCTTGCACCTCTAACTAAACCTGCGATGTCATAAAATTCAACTATTGCAGGGGTAACCTTTTCAGGGTTATACATATTTGCAAGCACATCAAGCCTTTTATCAGGAACAGCAACTACACCAACATTAGGTTCAATTGTACAGAAGGGATAATTAGCTGATTCAGCACCAGCTTGAGTTATTGCATTGAAAAGAGTACTCTTACCAACATTAGGTAATCCTACAATACCAAGCTTCATATATATCTTCCTTTCTATTTTTTCTATTAGTTGCACAAAATAAATTTTAGCAAAAATAGTCTGTTTTTATCAAGTACTAAAAAATAAAAGGCTGCTAATGCAGCCTTTGGTGCCGAAGGCGGGGGTCGAACCCGCACGGGTGTTACCCCACCGGATTTTGAGTCCGGCGCGTCTGCCAATTCCACCACTTCGGCAAGAACAATTTGATGTTAACATATTTATATATTTTTGTCAATAGATAAATTTATAATACAAGTTATAGTAAAAAAAGGCAGAATCATTTGCTGCCTTTTTTTATTCTATTTGGTTTTGGCTTTGGACGTCCTACAACAGGTTTTTGCTTTTCAATTTTTGCAATACGAATTAATTCAAAATAGGTTAAGAAAAGAACAACAAATAAAGTTGTTTGAAGAAGTTGCAATGTAATTGACTTAACATAATAGGTCTTTAAAATAAAAGGGAAAAACAATGTGAGTGTAACAAATATAAATAATAACCACTTTTTATTTTTGAAAAAATTAATTAGATAAGGTTTTGATACATTAAAAATTGATAATGATATTATAGTTAAAACAATAATTAGAAAAATTTGATACAAAATTTGCATATAAATACCTCCTTTTTAATTTATATTATATCAATATTTTAAAATATTTCTATATCTAATAAGTAATTGAAGAATATTTAATATAATGTTATTATATTAAAAAAAGAAAATGGAGAGTGAATAATGAATATGAGTAATAAGCTACTAATAATAGATGGTAATAGTTTAATGAATAGAGTTTTTTATGCACTCCCACCAATGAACAATAGGGAAGGTAAACATACTAATGCAGTTTATGGTTTGTCAGTGATTCTTTTAAAAATAATAAAGGAACTACAACCTAATTATATTGCAGCAGCCTTTGATAAAAAGGCTCCAACTTTTAGACACATTGAATATGAAGAGTATAAAGCAGGACGAAAAAAAATGCCTGAAGAGCTGTCAGAACAGTTCCCAATTGCAAAGGAATTATTGAGAGCTTTTAATATAGGTATATATGAAATAGAAGGATATGAGGCTGACGATATAATTGGAACAATGAGTAAGAAATTTGAAGAAGAAGGTTATGAAATTTATGTATTAACAGGAGACAGAGATTCTCTACAATTAGTTTCAAATTTAACAAAGGTATTGATAACAAAAAAGGGTATAACGGATTTAGAAGTTTATGATGTAGAAGCTATTAAACAAAAATATGGATTTGAACCAATTAAAATAATAGATTTAAAGGGTTTAATGGGGGATGCATCAGACAATATTCCAGGTGTACCAGGGATAGGTGAGAAGACGGCATTAAAGTTATTAAATGAATTTGGAAGTATTGAAAACATTTATGAAAATATAGATAAAATATCTGCTAAAAAAGTTAAAGAGAATCTGATTAATTTTAAAGAACAAGCCTTCTTAAGTAAAAAGTTAGCTACTATAAACAAAGATGTTCCTATTTGTTTTAATCTTTCTGATATGGACATAGAAAAATGTGATTATAACAGAATTATCTCCATATTTGAACAATTAGATTTTAAGAGTCTAATGGATAAACTACCTAAAGCTGATGAACAAAATAGGCAGGAAGTAAAGAAGGTTGAGTTAAACTTTAATATCAATGAAATGAAGTTGTTTTTGAAAAATAAAGAACAAATCTATTTTTATTATATAAAAGATGATGATATATTAGTATTTGAAAAGGGATATGCAGTAAAAGGTGAACAATTTATTGAACTTAAAGAAATATTTGAGGATAAAAATATTGAGAAGAATACATATGATGCAAAGGGGTTATACAATAGGTTAATGGCTTATGGTATCAAATTAAATGGTTTAAAAGATGATTTAGGTATAGTATTATACCTATTAAACCCATCTGATGATTTTTCATCAAATAGAAAAGTAATTGCCAATTTTTTAAGAATTAATGAAAATGAATTGAAGAATGAACATATACCAATTTTTGTGGATAGCATGAAAGAAATTTTAGATGAGAAGTTAATATTAATTAAGGAATATTCTTTAGAAAAACTTTTATATGAAATAGAAGTTCCATTAATTGAAGTTTTAGCATCAATGGAGCATTATGGTTTTAAGATAAATAAAGAGGTATTACAGGAAATAGGATTTAAATTATCAGAAGAAATTGATAAATTAACTTCCGAGATTTATGATATAGCTGGTGAAGAGTTTAATATAAATTCTCCAAAGCAGTTAGGAGTTATTTTATTTGAAAAGCTAAATTTACCTGTTGTAAAAAAGACAAAAACAGGGTATTCAACTAATGCTGAAGTTCTTGACGAGCTAAAGGATAAGCACGAAATTGTATCAAAGATAATAATTTATAGGCAATTAGTAAAACTAAAAACAACATATATAGATGGGTTAATGAGTGCAGTACAACAAGATGGAAAGATTCATTCAAATTTCAATCAGATGATTACTGCAACAGGTAGAATTTCAAGTACTGAACCTAATCTTCAAAATATACCTATAAAGTTAGAACAGGGAAGAGAAATAAGACGTGCCTTTGAACCTGAAAATAGTGATTATGTAATATTAACTGCAGATTATTCTCAAATAGAATTAAGAGTACTTGCACATATTTCAGGTGATAATAATTTAATTGAATCCTTTGTAAATGGTGAGGATATTCATAAGAGAACAGCATCAGAGGTTTTTAATGTTCCAATAGATGAAGTAACTGCTATTCAAAGAAGTAGAGCAAAAGCTATTAATTTTGGTATAGTATATGGATTAAGTGATTTTGGCTTAGCACAGGATTTGAAGATTACAAGAAGGGAAGCAAAGGAATATATAGAAAATTATTTTGCAAGATATACTGGTGTAAGAAGGTATCTTGATGATGTTATAAAAAAAGCAAAGGAAAATGGGTATGTAAAGACAATATTTAATAGAATAAGATTTATACCTGAAATTAATTCATCAAATAGAAATATTAAAATGCTTGGAGAAAGGTTGGCAATGAACACTCCAATACAAGGTTCAGCTGCCGATATAATTAAAATTGCAATGGTAAATGTTTATAAAAAATTAAATGAATTAGGGTTAAGATCAAGAATAATTCTTCAGGTTCACGACGAATTAGTTTTAGAGGTCCATAAAGAAGAAATAGAAGAAGTAAAAAGAATAGTTAAATTTGAAATGGAGAATTGTGTTGAATTAAAGGTACCACTAATTGTTGATATAAAGTGGGCAAATAATTGGTATGAAGCTAAGTAGGTGATTTAATGAAAATAATAGGCTTAACTGGAGGAATAGCCTCTGGTAAATCAACAGTTTCTAAATACTTAATTTCAAAAGGTTTAGATGTAATTGATGCAGATTTAATTTCAAGAGACATTTATAAGGTTGGGGAAATTGCATATAAAATGGTAGTACAAGAGTTTGGTAAAGAAATATTAAATGATGATTTAACTATTAATAGAAAAAAACTTGGACAAATTGTGTTTAATAATATTCAAAAGTTGGAAAAGTTGAATCGAATTACGCATCCAATAATATTTGAAGAAATTAAAAAAAGAATAGATGAAATACTTAAAATGAATAAAAAAATATGTATAGTTGATGCAGCACTTTTATTTGAAAGTGATTGGTATAAAATTTGTGATATAAAATGGCTTGTTTATGTAGATAAAAAGACACAAATAAAAAGGCTTGTTGAAAGGGATAAAATAAGTGAAGCTGATGCAATTAAGAGGATAGATGCACAAATGTCTCTTGAACAAAAACTAAAATTATCAGATTTTATAATTAATAATTCAGGAGAAATTAGATATACATATGAACAAGTAGACATATTATTAAATATAGCAATTAATGGAGGACATAATGAATAAAGTTTTAAGAATTATATGTTTAGTAATAATAGTGCTAATAGCAGTAAACCATAAAGCTATTTTAAGAAAAATTTTTCCCTTAAAGTATAACTATATAGTTTATAAATACTCAAAACAATATAACATTGATTCAATGTTAGTTTTTGCAGTAATAAAAGCTGAGAGTAACTTTAATCAAAATGCAGTATCAAAAAAAGGAGCAGTAGGACTTATGCAAATTACTCCAAAAACAGGAGAGTATATTTCAAATTTAATTGATGATAAGACATATAAAAATGAAAAACTATTTGATCCTGAATTTAACATAAAATATGGTTGTTTTTATTTAAAAAGAATGATTAATCAATATGATGGAAATATAGAGCTTGCACTTATGGCTTACAATGCAGGTTCTACAAATGTAAATAGATGGATTGAAATGTTAGGAAGAGATTTTGAAGTTAATTTAATTCCATTTAATGAAACTAAAAACTATGTAAAAAAAATAAAAAAATATTATAAATTATATCAATATATTTATACGGATATTGACAATTAATTATTATAATGCTAATATAATTTATGTAAGCGGAGATGGCGGAATCGGCAGACGCGCACGTTTGAGGGGCGTGTGGGTATCCCGTGCGGGTTCAAGTCCCGCTCTCCGCACCAACTAAGATTTTTAAAGGCCTTAATTTAAAGGCCTTTTATTTTTTGCTATAATTATCAATATTAATGTTAAATCTTACAATTTGAAGGAAAGGTATTTATATAATCTTTTATATGGTTAATAAAATATAGAAGGAATTTTGGTTTTTTTAGAGAATTATTAATATATAAAATTTTATTAGGTGATATTATGATACCGATTAGAATAAAAAATGAGAAATTAACTATAAAATCTATAAACAAAAAGGATTTGAGTAATTTATATAATTTAATAAGAGAATTAAACTATTCGAAAAATCTATATCAAGATAGCAATTTAAGCTTTGACTATATTAAAAATAGATATATTGAAACTCTTATAAATTCAATGGAATATTTTTGTGGTATTTTCAGTAAGAATGAGTTAGTTGGTTTCTTGAAAGGAAGGTTAGAGGCAAAAGTAGAATTGGAATCTTGGTTAATGGCCCTTTATCTGAAGGATAATTTATTAGAAAAAGAAGAAGAAAATCTAATATTAAATAATTTTGAAGAATATTTATATAGTGTATATAATGTTAAGGTTTTTAATGTGATTGTTAATGATAAGTGTAAATGCCAAGAGTTTTGGATAAGAAATGGGTATAACTTTAATAGAAAATTAAATTATCAAGATGAGGTTTATAATTCATATATATATACAAAAAGAAGGGGAGGATAATATGGATTATAATACTATTTGGTATTATGATAAAAAAATTGAAAGGACAAAAAAAGCTCTTGAAAAAAATAACTATGAAGTATATGTAGTAAATAGTGTTGATGAAATGAAGGAAAAGGTTTTGGAGTTAATACAAGATAAGAGTAAGGTTTCATTTGGTGGTTCAATGACTTTAGTTAATTCAGGAATATTAGAGGAATTGAGAAAAAAGGATATAGAGCTATTAGATAGGTATAAAGAAGGATTAACAGGTGATGAGATAGGTAACTTATATAGAGAAACATTTTTTGCTGATTACTACATAACAAGTAGTAATGCTATAACGGAAAATGGAGAGTTGGTTAATCTTGATGGAACAGGAAATAGAGTAGCTGCTATGATTTTTGGCCCTAAAAAGGTTATAGTATTAGTAGGAAAAAATAAAATTGTTAAGGATTTAGATGAGGCTTATGATAGAGTAAGAAACTATGCTTCTCCTGTTAATGCTAAAAGGTTAAATAGAAGAACTCCTTGTTGTGAAACAGGATATTGCATGGATTGTAATTCAAGTGATAGAATATGTAATCATTATGTAGTTACATATAGACAAAATGTTAAAGGTAGAGGAATAGTAATAATTGTAAAAGAAGATTTGGGTTATTAGTGTTGAATTATTAATTATTTTATAGTATAATATTATTCGAGTTAAAATTACTATTGCCGAATCTCTTAGGAGTACGGAGGAACCAATAATTGGGGTGAAGCTACTTGATAGCAGGGATACCTTCTCCCTAACCCGTCAGCTAACTCCGGAGGCGTAGAAGGGATGGTGTATTTAAATGTTAAACAAAAAAATGATGTCGTTAACTTTAGCTTTAACACTTGCATTAACGGCAGTTCCAAATTTTGATGTACAAGCAGCTAAAACAACAAAAGGATCAAAAAAAGTTGTTGCTAAAAAGAAAACTAATAAGAAGGTAACTGTTAAAAACAAGAAAAAGACAATTAAGAGGACTGCATCAAGAGGAAAAATATATTCAAGAGGTTCAGGTTCAGTACTTGCTGTAGGAAATATTGAAGATGTTGAAGATATTGCAAAGTCACTACTTGGAGTAAGATATGTTTATGGAGGAACAACAACAAGTGGATTAGACTGTTCAGGTTTTGTACAATATGTTTATAAAAAAATGGGAGTAGTACTACCAAGAACAGCAAGTCAACAAGCGAGTGTGGGATTAGCAATATCAAAGGATGAACTTAGGAAAGGTGATCTTGTGTTTTTTGAAACTGTAAGTGCAGGTATATCCCATGTTGGTATTTATATAGGAGATGGACAATTTATACATGCATCATCAACAGCAAAGAGGGTTACAGTATCATCATTAGATTCTGGATATTACAGTACAAGATATAGGGGAGCAGTTAGAATATTAAAATAAAGCCTTTTATAGGCTTTATTTTTTTGCATTTAAATATAATTAAAAATAGTAATTTTTTTTATATAAAAAAATATAATAATTTTTTTATATAAAAAATATAATTTAATTGAAATAAAGGAGGGGATAAAATGAGGTACACCAGATTGGAATTAAAGAAGAATAGTCTATCACAGTTTGAATTAGGAATTTTATATTTTTTTCTTGTAATTCCAGTGGTTTCAATAATCATAGGTTGGGGGTTGACAAATTTTATTTTGATTCCAAAATTAAATATTAAAAATGATAATATAAAATTAATTACATCAAATAAAATAAATAAAATTTATGTATTACAAATAGGAGTTTTTGCAAATGAAACTAATGCAAAAAGCATGGTTGATAATTTAAATAAAATAGGCGTATATGGTTATTATTTTAAGGATAATGATATTTTTAGAGTTATAACAGATGTTTCTGTAGATAATAATATTATACAAAACAAAAAGGTAGAACTTGATAAAAAAGGTATTAGTTCATTGGTTAAAGAAATAGATATTACATATAAAAATAAAAAAAAGGAAGATTTGGTTATAGAAGATGTAAAGAATATAATTGTGGCACAAATAAAAGTAAAAGATGGACAAGTTACACAAGAACAGTTTAAGGAAATGTTAAAAGAATTATATAACAAATATAAAGATGATAAAGAAA
>JAOAAJ010000007.1 GCA_026418935.1 Caloramator sp.
CATAGTTAAGAGAGCACTTGAAGAACCAGTTAGACAAATAGCTGAAAACGCTGGATTCGACGGTGCAGTTGTAGTAGAAAGAGTTAAGGCATCAGATAAGGGTGTAGGATTTGACGCACTACACGAAAGATACATCAATATGATTGAAAACGGAATAGTTGACCCAACTAAGGTTACAAGATCAGCACTTCAAAACGCTGCATCAGTTGCTTCAACATTCCTAACAACAGAAGCTGTAGTAGCTGAGCTTCCAGAAAAGGAAAAGGCTCCTGCAATGCCAGGTGGAATGCCAGATATGTATTAAAATAAAAAAATGAACTGCCGAAGGGCAGTTCATTTTTTTATAGTAAAATTCCTGCTATTGCTGCATTTAAAAGTCCAACAAGTGTTCCACCGATTAGAGCTCTAACTCCAAGTTTTGCAATATCTGAGCGTCTATTTGGTGCAAGTCCACCGATTCCACCTATTTGTATTGCAATTGAGCTTATGTTTGCAAAACCGCAAAGTGCATATGTTAGAAGTGTTATAGTTCTTTTATCTAATGCACCTGTCTTTACAAGTTCAGCAAGATTTGCAAAGGCAAAGAATTCATTTATAACTATCTTTTGTCCAAGTAAGCTTCCAGCTTGTATTATATCCTTAAATGGTACACCTATTATGAAAGTAAATGGAGCAAATAATCTTCCCATTATCCATTCAAGGCTTAAACTATTCATACCAATAAGCAATCCAAGTTTAGCAATAATATAGTTTATTAATGCAACTAATGCTATAAATGCAAGTAGCATAGCACCAACATTTAAACTAAGTTGAAGTCCTTCTGCGGCACCACGGGCAGCAGCATCTATTACGTTTGCATCCATCTTTTCAAAAGTCATATCAACTTTTCCCTTTGTCTTTGGCTGGTCTGTTTCAGGAAGCATTATCTTTGAAATCATAAGACTGGCTGGTGCTGCCATAAGGCTTGCTGCAATTAGGTGTCCTGCATCTATTCCCATTGCAATATATCCTGCCATAACTCCACCTGCAACAGTTGCCATTCCACCAACCATTATTGTAAGAAGCTCTGAACGAGTCATATCATTTACATATGGTTTTATTAAAAGTGGAGCTTCTGTTTGTCCAAGGAATATATTTGCAGTGTTTGAAAGTGATTCAGCACCTGATGTTCCAAGTACCCTTAGCATTATCTTTGCAAGGAATGAAACAACAGCCTGCATTACTCCAAGATAGTAAAGTACACTCATTAGGGCTGAGAAGAATATAATTGTTGGTAGTATTTGTAGTGCGAATATAAGTCCAAATTTGTTTGTATTAATCAAGTCACCAAATAAAAATGTGGTTCCGTACTTTGTAAAGTCAAGTAGTTTTGTTACTCCTCTACTTATAACATCAAATATTTTTTGACCTGTTGGCCACTTTAAAACAATAAGAGCAAATAATATTTGGATAGAAAGACCCTTAGCAACTAAAATCCAATTTACTTTCTTCTTGTTTTCGGAAAGTAAAAATGCTGTTCCAATAAGAACAATGACCCCGATTAAACTCATTAATTTTTCCATACAAATCTCCTTTCTCCTTTTATTAAAACAACAAGTTATAATTTAATACAGAATTCGACAAATTTCAATACATATATAAATAGTTATAAATTTAAAAGTCTTTAAAATTGTTAAATAAAATCAACAAATGCAATAATTTTTATGGTAATTTTAAGACAAACATATATATAGATGAATATATTTTTGTTTTATAGTATAATTTAAATAGAATATTTTGATGGGGTGGAGATATGATTTTGCAAAATAAGTTAGATGCTTTAAAAAGAATATTAAATGATATGGGAAGTGTTATGATAGCCTTTTCGGGTGGTGTTGATAGTACGTTTTTACTAAAGGTGGCAAAGGATGTATTAGGAGATAGAGTGGTTGCCGTAACAGCAATCTCATATATTTATCCATCTTGGGAACTAAAAGAAGCTGCAGAATTTGCCGATAAATTAGGTGTTGAGTATATAAATATAAAGGTTGATCCAATAAATGAAGTAGAGGGATTTAAAAATAATCCACAGGATAGATGCTATATCTGTAAAAAACATATATTCTCCAATCTATGCAATTATGCAAATGATATGGGAATAAATTATGTTTGTGATGGAACAAACTATGATGATTTATTTGAATATAGACCTGGTAAAAGGGCACTTGAGGAGTTAAATGTTAGAAGTCCTCTTTTAGAGGCAGAATTAACAAAGACTGAAATAAGAGAACTATCAAGGATGATGGGGCTTAAGACACACGATAAGCCATCCTACGCCTGCCTTGCAACAAGGATACCCTATGGCGACATAATTTCAAAGGATAAATTAATTATGATAGATAGAGCAGAGGAGTATCTAATTAAAAAAGGATTTAAACAAGTAAGAGTTAGATGCCACAATAATTTGGCAAGAATAGAGGTTGATACAAAGGATATGGATAAAATATTAAATAAACAGTTAATAAATGAAATAAATATATATTTTAAAGAAATAGGATTTAGCTTTGTAACTCTTGATTTGTCAGGATATAAAAGAGGAAGTTATGATGGGGAGGTAAGTAATGCATAAGGAGGATATTATTTCACTGCTTGAAGGATATAAAAATGGAGATGTTAACTTAGATGAGGCTCTAAAAAGACTAATTAACCTTCCATATAAGGATTTGGATTTTGCAAAGCTTGATTATCACAGAGGAATAAGAGTTGGATATCCTGAGGTTATATACTGTGAGGGTAAGGAGCTTGAGCATTTAAAAAGAATTGTCGAAGATATGCTAAAGCAGGATAAAAACATACTTGCAACAAGGGTAAGTAAAGAGGCTTATAATGCAATATGTGAAGTCACAGATAATCTTATTTACAGCGAAGTTGCAAGGGTATGTGTTATAAATCCTAAAGAAACAAAAAAGACGGGGCTTGTTGCAGTTGTAACAGGAGGAACTGCTGATATAAAGGTTGCAGAGGAGGCTGCTATAACATTAGAGACCTTTGGAAACAATGTAGATAGAATATATGACGTTGGAGTTGCAGGAATACATAGGCTTTTTAATAATTTAGAAAGAATAAGAAGGGCAAATGTAGTTATTGCAGTTGCAGGAATGGAGGGAGCACTTGCATCGGTTGTAGCAGGGCTTGTTGATGTTCCTGTTATAGCTGTTCCGACCAGTGTAGGATATGGTGCAAATTTCAATGGACTTTCAGCCCTTTTAACTATGCTAAACTCCTGTGCAGCAGGGGTTTCTGTTGTAAACATTGATAATGGTTTTGGTGCAGGGTATATCGCATCTACAATAAACAAAAGAGTAGCAAAGGGAGTTGAGTAATTTTGAGAATACTTTATTTTGATTGTTTTTCTGGAATTAGTGGAGATATGGCAGTTGCATCCCTTATAGACCTTGGGGTTTCTAAGGAATATTTATTAAATGAACTTAAAAAATTAAATATAGATGAGGAATATAAAATAGAGATAAAGAGGGTAAAAAAAGCTGGTATTGACGCAACAAGATTTGACGTTATATTAACTGAACACAGGCACCACTCAAGAAATTTATTTGATATAGAGGGAATTATAGACAAAAGTGAATTGAATAAATCTGTTAAAGAACTTTCAAAAAGAATATTTAAAATAGTAGGAGAGGCAGAGGCAAAGGTTCACGGAGAAAAGCTCTATGATGTTCACTTTCACGAAGTTGGAGCAACAGACTCTATTATTGATATTGTGGCCTTTTCAATATGCCTTGACTATTTAAAAATAGACAAGGTTATATCTTCCTACATCAACACAGGAAGAGGATTTGTAGAATGTGAACACGGAATGCTTCCAGTTCCTGCACCTGCGACAGCAGAGATACTAAAGGGAATACCTGTTTATTCAGATGAAAGAGAATTTGAACTTACAACTCCAACAGGTGCTGCAATAATTAAGGCTGTTGCAAATGAGTTTAAAATGGATTGTCCTCTTGTTATAAAAAATGTTGGCTATGGTGCAGGAAAAAGAGAGACAGAAAAGCCAAACGTTTTAAGGGCTATTTTATCAGATGATGATTATGATGAAATATATCTAATTCAAGCAAATATAGATGATATGACAGGTGAAATGTATGGATACCTAATGGATAAACTTTTAGAAGCTGGGGCAAAGGACGTATATTATACTCCTATTTATATGAAAAAGAATAGACCAGCAGTAGTATTAAATGTAATTGTATCTAAATCTATGGAGGAAAAAATATTAGATATTATATTTACAGAATCAACTACGATTGGTGTAAGAAAAATAAAAATAGACAGGGTGGAATTAGAAAGAGAAACTAAAACTGTAGAGACCAGATATGGTGATATAAATGTAAAAGTTGCAAGATACAAGGACAAGGTTGTTAACATAAAACCTGAATTTGAAGATTTAAAACGAATAGCAGAAGAAAACAACATCCCTCTAAAAAGTGCCACCCAGGTGAAATGTGAAATAAACCATAATCTGTAAATTAACCCTATTACAAAATTTAAGAGGTGGTTATGTGGAGAATATAAAGTTTGCATTGGACATAGGCACAAGAACAGTTATAGGTATAGCATTTGAAGTAGATGGAGATAAGATAAAAATAGTAGATGAAGAGATCATAGAACATAAAAAAAGAGCAATGATGGATGGGCAAGTACACGACATACAAGCAGTATCTGAAGTTGCATATGAGGTAAAAAGAAGGCTTGAAGAAAGATCAAATATAAAATTTGATAGGGTTTCAATAGCGGCAGCAGGAAGAATTTTAAAAACGACAAAGGTTATAGCAGAACTTCCACTAAAGGATGGACAAGTTATAGATAGGGACTTTATAAACAGCCTTGAACTGGAGGCACTTTCAAAGGCATATTCACAAATTAACACAGAGGATTTAGAAGAAAAATTCTACTGTGTAGGCTACAGCGTAATAAACTATTACCTAAATGACTACCTTATGACTTCTCTTGAGGGGCATAAGGGCAAAAGGGCATCAGTAGAACTTCTTGCTACTTTTCTTCCACAGTCTGTAGTTGACAGTCTTTATACAGTTATAAAAAATATTGGGCTTGAGGTTGAAACGATGACTCTTGAACCAATTGCAGCAATGAATGCAGTAATTCCAAAAGAATACAGACTTCTTAATCTTGCACTTGTAGATATAGGGGCTGGCACATCGGACATTGCCATAACAAAGGATGGCACTGTTGTTGCCTACGGTATGGTTCCCTTTGCAGGAGATGAGATAACAGAAGCGATATGCCATCATCTTGTGGTAGACTTTAATACAGCAGAAGAAATAAAGCTTTCCCTTAATACCAATAAAAAAACATATAAATATACCGACATACTTTTAAACACGAAGACTGTTAAGTTGAGTGAGATTAAAAAGGTAATAGAGCCAACTGTTGAAAAACTTGCAGAACTTATATGTCAAAAGATAGTAGAATTAAATGGTAAATCCCCTAATGCAGTATTTTTAGTAGGCGGAGGGAGTCAAGCTATAAAGCTTCCTGAATTTATTTCTTCAAGATTAGGTATCCCAAAGGATAGAGTAGCTGTTAGGGGAATTGATGCTATAAAAAATGTTGTGTATAGTGGAGATATTTTAAATGGTCCTGACTGTGTAACGCCTATTGGTATTGCAATAAATTGTATAAACTCTCCTGGAAGTTTTATTGCTGTTAAAGTTAATGGAAAAGAAATTAAACTTTATAACTCTGGAAAGCAGAGGGTTTCTAATGCACTACATATGGCAGGAATAAAGCCTCAAAACCTTTTTGCAAAGTCAGGCAAAGGAATAAGCATAAAAATAAATGGACAGGAGAGAAGATTTTTAGGTGAAAGTCCAAGACCTTCTATGATATTTAAAAATGGACAAGTTTCAACACTCTTAGATAGTATAGAGGATGGAGATGAGATTGTTGTAAACTTTGCAGTAGATGGTAAGGATGCACAAGTTTTTCTAAAGGATGTATTAAAGCAAGGTCAAAGGGCAAAGGTAAATGGAGAAGAAAAGGAATTAGATTATGAGCTTTCTGATGGGGATGAGGTTGAAATTATTGATTTTAAGTCCTCAGAAGAAAAAGAAGCTGAATTTTTATTTGTAGCTGTAAATGGACAACCAATAAAATTGCAAAATAGACAAGAGGGATACATATTTGTTGATATATTTAATTATGTAGATATTGATATAAATAGTGCAAAAGCAGTAAGACTTCTTTTAAACGAAAAAGAGGCATCCTTTACAGATAGGATAAAGGATGGGGACAGGATTACAATAGAGTGCAGATAACACACCTACAAAGGTGTGTTTTTTATTAAAAAGTTTTAAAGTATGAAATATTATTCACTAATTGATTAAAATATAATTAATGTTATAATTAAATTAAAAATTGAATTAAAAAAGTGAGTGGTGTAGATGAAGAGAAGGGGCACCGAAATAAGTGAGATAAATGAAATAATAAAAAGGATAATAGAACAAATAAGTAGTAGCAAAGAGATGATTGTAAATATAATAGACAATGTAAAAAAGGAAGAGGCTGAATTAATTATAGAAATAAAGCAGCTTAAAGATAAAATAGCTGAAACTATAAAGGAAGTTGATGAGCTTGAAAAATTGGATAAAAGGATGAGGCAGTCGCTCTCTGAAGTTTCAAGTAAGTTTGATAAATACTCAGAAAAAGATATAAAGGAAGTATATGATAAGGCCTATGAGGTAAGGCTTAAACTTATTACCAAAAGAAATGAAGAAAATCCTTAAGGGAAAAACGGGATAGATTAGAAATTCAGCTCAAAAAACTTGGAGAAAATATAAATAATGCTCAAAAGGCTATAAGTCAAATAACTGTTGCACTAAAGTATCTTGAGGGTGAGGCACTATCCACATTAAATTTAGATGACAAAGAGTCGGAGATGCTGGTTGGAATAAAAATTCTTGAGGCTCAAGAGGATGAAAGAAAAAGAATTGCAAGGGATATACACGATGGTCCTGCACAGTATGTGGCATCTGCGGTAATGAGAATAGATTTTACCAAAAAAGTTATTGAAAAGGATTTGGAAAAGGGAATGCTTGAGCTTTCAGAGCTTAAAGAGGTTTTAAAGACTGCACTTAAAGAGATTAGGTCAATAATATTTGATCTAAGACCTATGTCCCTTGATGACTTAGGACTTGTTCATACAATACAGGAATATGTAAAGTCTATTAAAGAGGAGCAGGACATAAATATAGAACTTAAATTAAAACCAATAGAGGATGAAATAGAACCTATAATACAAGTTGCAGTATATAGAATAATTCAAGAAATATTAAACAACATAAAGAAACATTCCAAGGCTAAAAATGTAGAGGTAAAGCTTGATTATGGACTTAAGTATCTTATGATTGTTGTAAGTGATGATGGTATAGGTTTTGATGTAGAAGAAACATTAAAAAAGGTTAAAACACAGGGAACAAACTATGGACTTTTAGGGATAATAGATAGAGTAGAGCAACTTCAGGGAGAGTTTGAACTTGAATCTAAAAAGGGAGTAGGTACAAAGTTTAAAATCAAACTTCCTGTTAATAGGGGGGTAATTAAGGATGATTAAAATACTTATTGCTGATGACCATATGCTTATAAGGGAAGGGCTCGAAAAGATAATAAGCCTTGAGGATAATATGAAAATAGAATTTAAATGTAGGGATGGGAAGGAAGCACTTGAATATATCTTAAATAATAAAATTGATGTTGCACTTTTAGACATAAATATGCCAAACCTTACTGGAATTGATGTTTTAATGAATATAAAGAACAAAAACATAGATGTAAAAACTATAATACTTACAGTTGAAAGTGATAAAAACACCCTTTTTGAAGCAATAGAGATAGGGGCAGAGGGATATATTTTAAAGGACTCTGCATCAGATGAAATAGTTGAGGCAATAAATACAGTATATAGTGGAGAAAAGTATATAGATAAATCGCTGGTATCCTTGATATTTAGTAGAATAAAGAGCAAAGAAGAGAAGACTTGTATATTTGATAAACTATCAAAGCGTGAAGTTGAGGTTCTTCTTTATATATCAAGGGGAATGAGTAATAAAGAGATAGCAGAAAAGCTTTATTTGTCTGAGAAAACAATTAAAAATTATGCTACCAACCTATTTTTAAAGATAGAGGTGCACGATAGGGTTCAGGCAGCACTTTTAGCAGTGCAGAATAATATAGAGGGATATTACAAGGAAAAGTATGAATAGGGAAATAGGGACTTAAGTCCCTATTTTTTTATGCCTTAGGTACTTTTATTTTAGTACCTTTGCAATCTACATTCTTAATACTATCTAAAATATAATTAAATTAACAAATAACAAAAGCGAATATTATTAAAGGAGGTTATATAT
>JAOAAJ010000068.1 GCA_026418935.1 Caloramator sp.
AAAGGATAGACAAGTAGGTCAGACAGGAAAGACAGTAAGACCAAAGCTATATATTGCCTGTGGAATATCAGGTGCAATTCAGCATCTTGCAGGAATGCAGGAGAGCGAATATATAGTTGCTATAAACAAGGATTCTGATGCACCAATTATGGCAGTTGCAGACCTTGCAATAGTTGGAGATTTATATAAGGTAGTTCCTGAGCTTATAAAGGAAATTAAGGCCTATAGACAATCCTGTGAAGTAATGTAGGCAGCTGACCATTTTGGCAGTTGACCTTTATCTATAAAAAGGGGGTAAGATTATGAAGGGCAAGACTATAAATGAAATAAATATAGGCGATAGAGCATCCTTTGAAAAGACAATATCAGAGACAGATATATATCTATTTGCAGGTATAACAGGAGATTTAAACCCTGCACATATTGACCAAATTGAAGCAGAAAAGGGAATGTTTAAGGGAAGAATAGCCCACGGTATATTAGTATCAGGGTTGATATCAACTGTACTTGGAATGTATCTACCAGGTCCTGGAACAATTTATCTTGGTCAAGAGCTTAAATTTTTAGCACCAGTTAGAATAGGAGATACAATAAGGGCTGAGGTAGAGGTTATAGAAAAGATTGATGAAAAGAACAGAATTAAGCTAAGAACACAATGTATAAACCAAGAGGGCAAGGTTGTAATAGACGGTATCGCAACAGTTATGCCACCTAAATAATGGTATCCAAATTGTTTATAACTTATTAGAAAAAGAATTCATTGATATATGAATTCTTTTTCTTTTGTTAAAAATTAATAATAAATTTCTCACCCTCTTTTATTTTGAATTTTCTGAATATATAATATGAATATAATTATTTGTTTTTGGGGGGGGAAAACTTGGGTGAGTTAGAAGTGAAAAATTTTATTAATATAGATACTTACTATTTGAAAGAAAATGAAATAAATGAAAATGTTATAGAAAAATTTTTAGAGAGTAGATATGATATTTTGCCTATTTTAAACAATAATAATTTTATTGTTGGATATATTGAGAAAAAAAATGTTTTTGAATGCATAAAGAACAAACAGTATTTTAGCTATATAAGTAAAGATTTATCTAAAATAAGTAAAGTTACTCCAACTACAAGTGTAAAGAATGTATTAGACAAAATATACAGTGCAGTCTTAGTTGATGAAAAAGGGAAATTTATTGGTATGCTTGATTATAATAAACTAAACTGCGAGTTTATTAAAATAATTGAGGAATATGATAAACAGATAGATTATTCCTTTGTTTTAAATACTATTCTTGAAACAGTATATGATGGAATACTTGTTGTAGATGCAGAAGGATATATTAAATTTATAAGCAAGGCCTATTGTAAATTCTTAGGTGTTAATGAAGGTGAGGTTATAGGTAAACATGTAACAGATGTTATTGAAAATACAAGAATGCATATTGTTGCTAAAACAGGTATACCAGAATATGCCCAAATACAAAAGATAAACGGAAATTATATGGTGGCAACAAGAATTCCAATTACAAAGGATGGCAAGATTATAGGGGTTGTTGGTAAAGTTTTATTTAGAAATTTAGATGAGCTTGAGGATTTGCATAACAAAATAAGGGGATTTGAGAATGAGTTAAAGGAATATAAGGGAGAATTAAAAAATTTAAATCAATCTCAATATAACTTTGATGATATTATAGGCAGTAGCCCTAAAATAGTTGATGTAAAAAAGTTTGCAATGAAGGCATCATTAACTGACTCTAATGTTCTTATTATAGCAGAAAGTGGGACAGGAAAAGAATTATTTGCTCATGCAATCCACAGAAACAGCAAAAGAGGATATTCTGCCTTTGTAAAAGTTAACTGTGCAGCAATTCCACCTGAACTTCTTGAGGCAGAACTTTTTGGATATGAAGAAGGCGCATTTACTGGTGCAAAAAAGGGTGGCAGAATAGGAAAATTTGAAATAGCAGATGGAGGAACTATATTTTTAGATGAAATAGGGGATATGCCTCTTAATATGCAGGCTAAACTTTTGAGAGTCATACAAGAAAAGGAGATAGAAAGAATAGGTGGGACAAGCCCAAAAAGAATTGATGTAAGGATTATTGCAGCAACAAATAAAAACTTAGAAGAGTTAGTACAAGAAGGTAAGTTTAGAGAAGATCTATTTTATAGACTTAATGTAATAACATTGAATATACCACCATTGAGGGAGAGAAAAAAGGATATAACTGAAATAGCATATCACTATTTAAATAAATTATCTAATAAATATAACAAGAGAGTTGAAAAGATATCCAAGAATGCTCTTAAAAAGCTTGTAGAGTACAGCTGGCCTGGAAATATTAGAGAGCTTATAAATGTAATAGAGCGTGCAGTTAATATAATAGAAGATGAGAGGGAACTTGATGTATATCATTTACCAACAAAAATATCAGGAATAAACAGATTAACTTATATTAGACCATTAGATGAAATAATAAAAGATACTGAAAAAAATGTTATAATAGAAGCTTTAAGATATACAAAGGGTAATAAGAGCGAAGCAGCAAAACTACTAAATATGAGTAGGTCAAACTTTTATGAGAAGTTACAAAAATATAATATATATAATGACACGGATATTTTAGGTTAAATTTAATTTTGTATGTTTTTTAGTACATAGTTACAATAACTTCAAAAATGGTGTCCTGAAATTTGGACACCATTTTGGATTAACAAAAAATTAGTGTACGATTTACTATACAAAAAAATAAAGAATATTCTTAAATTTATACCCTCCTACAAGAAAAAATCAAGATTATTTTGGTATGAAAATTGCTTTTAATGAAGGCAAAGAGCTTAAGAGCGTTAGGAGGGGAAACTATGAAGAACAAAGTTATGACAGCCTATGAAGCGGTAAAGCTCATTAAGGATGGAGATGTTGTTGCAACAGGTGGGTTCGTTGGTAATGGCCATCCAGAGGAGCTTACAATTGCATTAGAAAAACGCTTCTTAGAAGATGGACAACCTAAGAACTTGACATTGGTTTATGCTGCAGGCCAAGGAGATGGGAAGGAGAGAGGATTAAACCATGTAGCTCACGAAGGACTTATCAAAAGGGTTATAGGAGGGCACTGGGGACTTGCACCAAAGCTTCAAAGGCTTGCAATTGAAAACAAGATTGAAGCTTATAATCTACCACAGGGTGTTATAAGTCATCTATTTAGAGACATTGCAGCAGGAAAACCAGGTACAATTACAAAAGTTGGACTTAAAACATTTGTTGACCCAAGAATAGAAGGTGGAAAAATAAATGAAGTTACAAAGGAAGATATTGTTGAACTAATTGAAATACACGGTTTTGAATATCTTTTCTACAAAGCATTTCCTATAAATGTTGCACTAATTAGGGCTACTTATGCAGATGAATTTGGAAATGCAACACTTGTTAAAGAAGCTGTTACATTAGACTCACTTGCTATGGCACAGGCGGCTAAAAATTCAGGTGGAATAGTAATTCTTCAAGTAGAAAAGGTTGTAAAACACGGCTCGCTTGATCCAAAGCTTGTTAAAATTCCAGGAATACTTGTTGATGCAATAGTTGTTGCTGAATCTAAAAACCATATGCAGACATTTGCAGAACAATATAATCCAAGTTATACAGGTGAGATTAAAATACCATTAGCACAAATACCAAGAATGCCACTTGATGAAAGAAAGATAATAGCAAGAAGGGCAGCAATGGAACTTATACCCAATGCAGTAACAAATCTTGGGATAGGTATGCCTGAGGGTGTTGCTATGGTTGCAAGTGAAGAGGGAATAAATGATATGATTCTCACAGTTGAGGCTGGCGGAATTGGAGGTGTTCCAGCAGGAGGATTAAGTTTTGGAGCAACAATTAATCCAGATTCAATAATTGACCAAAACTGCCAATTTGATTTCTATGATGGTGGTGGATTAGACGTTGCATTTTTAGGTCTTGCACAGTGCGATGAAAAGGGTAATGTAAACGTAAGCAAGTTTGGACCTAAGATAGCAGGCTGTGGAGGATTTATAAATATTACACAAAATGCTAAAAAGGTTGTATACTGTGGAACCTTTACAGCATTTGGTTTAGAGATAGGAATAGATAATGGAAAATTAGTTATAAAGTCTGAAGGTAAAGTTAAGAAGTTTTTAAAACATGTTGAACAAATAACCTTTAGTGGTGATTACGCAAGAGAAGTAGGGCAAAAGGTACTATATGTAACAGAAAGAGCAGTATTTGAACTAACTAAAGATGGAATGGTACTAAAAGAGATTGCTCCAGGTGTTGATTTAGAAAAGGACGTTTTAGATTTAATGGACTTTAAACCAATAGTTGCAGAAGACTTGAAATTAATGGATGAGAGAATTTTTAGAGAAGAGGTTATGGGATTAAAAATAAATTAAATTAGAGGGGGATAATTATGTTAGGAGTAATAGGTATTATATTATCGCTTGCACTACTTATGTATCTTGCGTATAGAGGAATTACAGTTCTTGTACTTGCACCACTTTTAGCTTTACTTGCTGCATTATTTACAGGTGGAACACCACTTATGGCAACATATACTGAAGTATATATGAAGAACTTGGCTAACTATGTAAGACTTTATTTTCCAGTATTTATGCTTGGTGCGTTGTTTGGTAAAGTTATGGAGGATTCAGGCAGTGCAAAGGCAATTGCCCATTATATTGCAAGTAAATTAGGAAAACAGAAGGCTATAATAGCAGTTGTACTATCCTGTGCCATTTTGACTTATGGTGGAGTATCTCTATTTGTTGTTGCATTTGCTGTTTATCCAGTAGCAGCACACTTATTTAAAGAGGCAGGTATCCCAAAGAGATTGATACCAGGTGCTATTGCGTTAGGTTCCTTTACGTTTACAATGACAGCACTTCCTGGAACACCACAAATTCAAAATGCTATTCCTATGCCATTCTTTGGAACAAACGCTTATGCAGCTCCAATACTTGGTATAGTAGCAGCTATTATAATGGCTGGTCTTGGAATTTGTCTCTTATACACATC
>JAOAAJ010000129.1 GCA_026418935.1 Caloramator sp.
TGAAGGACAAAATGGACTTTTTATTGCTATGCCAAGCAGAAAGACTCCAGACGGACAATTTAAGGACATAGCACATCCAATTAATTCAGAGACAAGAGAAAAGATTCAGCAAGCAATTTTAGCAGAATACGAAAAGGCTAAAGATAGTGTAGGAAACGCAGAAGAACAATAATAAAGGGGAAGCAAATAGCTTCCTTTTTATTTTTTAGAATATTGTAAATATTGCTCATTCAAGCTTTTTTGAGCTATTTTAATTGAATAAATTTAGTATTTAGACTATAATAAAATAGGTATTATAATTAAATATTTAAGGATGAGGTGCTATTATGAATAACTGTTATGGTTTGATATTAGCAGCGGGCGAAGGAAAAAGAATGAAATCTAATTTGCCTAAAGTACTTCACAAGGTTTGTGGGAAACCTATGCTATTTCACGTTATTGATGCCCTAAAGGGTGCAGATGTTGATGATTACATAGTTGTTATAGGACATAAATCTGAAGTGGTTAGAGCAAGTCTAAATGAAAACATCAAAACGGCTTATCAAGATAGACAACTTGGAACAGGACACGCAGTTATGTGCTGTAGTGAATTTTTAAAGGATAAAGAAGGAACTGTTATAGTTCTTGCAGGTGATGCACCTTTAATTACTGCAGAAACAATCAAGAATGTCTTTGATTTTCACATAAATGGTGGTTATAAGGTTACGGTACTTACAGGTGATGTAGACAATCCAGCAGGTTTTGGGAGAATTATAAGAGACCAAAATGGTAATATTGAAAAAATAGTAGAGCATAAGGATGCAAATGAAGAAGAGCTTAAGGTAAAAGAAGTGAATTCAGGAATATATTGTTTTGACATAAAATTGTTATTAGATTCGCTTAATAAGTTAGATAATAATAATGCACAAGGGGAATATTATTTAACAGATGTTATTGAGATATTAAAGAGACAAGGGTATAGCGTTGGTGCATACAAAGTTGACTTTACAGAGTTTATGGGTGTAAATTCCAGAGTCCAACTTGCAGAAGCAAGCGAAGTTATGAGAAAAAGAATAGTTAAGAAGCTTATGGAAGAAGGGGTTACATTTATAGATCCAAACAATGCATACATTGATTCAGAGGTTAAGATAGGTAAAGACACTATTATATATCCTAATTGTGTTATAGAAGGAAAAACGGAAATAGGAGAGGATTGTATAATAGGTCCTAATTCAAGGATAGTAAATTCAAAAATTCATAATGGAGTTGAGGTTCAAAGTTCAGTTGTTTTAGATAGTATTGTTCACGATAATACATCTGTTGGACCATTTGCATATATAAGACCAGAGAGTGAAATAGGAAAAAATGTTAAAATTGGTGATTTTGTTGAGATTAAAAAGTCTAAAATAGGCGATGATACAAAGGTATCTCACCTAACATATATAGGAGATGCTGAAGTAGGACGTGGATGTAATTTTGGATGTGGCACAGTTGTAGTAAATTATGATGGAACAAACAAACATAAGACAATAGTAAAGGATCACGCATTTATAGGATGCAATACTAATTTGGTAGCTCCTGTTACAGTTGAAGAAAATGCTTATATTGCTGCTGGCTCAACTATCACAGAAGATGTGCCAAGTGGAGCACTTGCTATAGCAAGAGCAAAGCAGGTAAATAAGGAAGGCTGGCTTGAAAAGAAGGGTATCTGGAAAAAATAGCATAGGAGGCGTTTTTATGATTACACATGGTAAAAACATCAAAATATTTACTGGTAACTCTCATCCTGAACTGGCAAAGGAAATAGCAGACATTGTTGGCGTGAGTGTTGGAAACTCAAATGTTGGTAGATTTAGCGATGGAGAAATATCAGTAGATATTAATGAAACTGTTAGAGGTGCAGATGTATTTGTAGTTCAATCAACTTGTGCTCCTGTAAACGATAATCTAATGGAGCTATTAATAATGATGGATGCTTTTAAGAGAGCTTCTGCTGGTAGAATAACTGCTGTTATTCCTTATTACGGATATGCAAGACAGGATAGAAAGGCAAAGGCAAGAGATCCAATTACAGCAAAGCTTGTTGCAGATCTTTTAACTGCGGCTGGGGCAGATAGAGTTCTAACTATGGACTTACATGCTGCACAAATTCAAGGATATTTTAATATACCTGTTGACCACCTTCTTGGTGTGCCAATACTTGCTAAGTATTTTCAAGATTTCAATTTAAATGAAGATGAAGTTGTTGTGGTTTCACCAGATTTAGGAAGTGTAACAAGAGCAAGAAAATTTGCAGATAGGCTACATGCTCCTATTGCTATAATAGACAAAAGAAGACCTAAGGCTAATGTTTCAGAAATAATGAATGTAATTGGAGACGTTAAGGGTAAGGTAGCAATACTTGTTGATGATATGATAGATACTGCAGGTACAATTACTAATGCAGCAAATGCATTAGCAGATTTAGGTGCAAAGGAAGTATATGCTTGCTGTACTCATGCTGTACTATCAGGTCCAGCTGTAGAGAGAATTAAAAAGTCAGCAATAAAGGAACTTGTAGTATTGAATACAATTCCTTTAACTCAAGATAAGATGCTTGATAATATTAAGGTATTATCAGTTGCTCCTGTTTTTGCAGAGGCTATAAAGAGAATATATGAGGATTTATCTGTAAGTAAGATATTTGAATAAAAAGGATGGCAAGTTGCCATCCTTTTTATATTTATAAGATTTTTTAAATAATGTGTAAATTTAATTTATATAATGTTCTATAGTCTTGTAAATAATAAACAAAGATGCGAAAATATTAATAAGATTATATTTGGAGGGATGAATATGGTAGAGTCAAAAATATTAGTTGTTGACGATGATGTTAATATATGTGAGTTAATAGAAGTATATTTGATGAAGGAAGGGTATAAGGTATATAAAGCAAATGATGGAGAAACAGCACTTAGGCTTTTTAAAGAAAAACAAGTAGATTTAATTTTACTTGATATAATGATGCCTAAGATGGATGGATATTTAGTTTTAAAGGAGATAAGAAAGGAATCCCAAATTCCAGTTATAATGCTAACTGCAAAAGGAGAAACCTTTGATAAGGTTTTAGGTCTTGAACTTGGTGCAGATGATTATATGGTTAAACCCTTTGAACCAAAAGAGCTTATAGCAAGGATGAGAGCTGTTTTAAGAAGATATAAACCTTTAAGTCAAAAAAGGGTTATAGAATATACTGATTTAGTGATTGACCCAGATTCTTATATAGTTATGTATAAGGGAAATAAAATTGAAATGCCTCCAAAGGAGTTTGAACTATTATATTTTTTAGCATCTAATCCTAATAAAGTTTTTACAAGAGATCAACTTTTATATGAAGTATGGGGATATGATTACCCAGGGGATTCAAGAACAGTGGATGTTCATGTTAAAAGGGTTAGAGAGAAACTATTGGAGAATGATGAATGGCAGATTAAAACCGTATGGGGCGTTGGTTATAAATTTGAGGTGAAATGATATTATGAAGAAGAGTTTATTTACTAAATTGATTTCGGCATATCTTGTAATACTTGTTATTTCATACAGCCTTGTTGCTGTTTTTTTATCCTATTGGTTTTATAAATATTATTACAACCAAAAAACAAATGCATTACTTAATCAAGGTTATATAATAAATAAAACTTTAAATGATTATTTAACAAGAAGAATATCTAAGGATAAGATGATTACACAAATTAGACTTATGGATGAAATGAGTAATACAAGAATATTGATTGTTGATAAATATGGTTTTATATATGCCTATTCTTCAAATGAAATGAAGGATTTTATGGGAAAGCAAATAACTGATAATGAAATACAGGAAGTATTGTCTGGAAATGTGGTTATTAAAAGTGGAGGATTTAAGCAAATATTTTCAAAGCCTATGCTTATGGTTGGGATGCCAATAATAGTAGCAGACCAAGTTCAAAGTGCTGTTTTTTTACATTCACCTCTATATGAAGTAAAAAATACATTAAAAACAGTTTATTTTGTTATATGGATGGCTGCGTTTTTTGCAATGTTTATTTCGGCTATAATAATATATTATTTTTCTGAAAAGATACTTATAAGACCTTTGAATAAAATAAATAATACTGCAAAGAGCATAGCAAAGGGAGAATTTGATAAAAGAGTTGAATTAGAATCAAATGATGAAATTGGTGATTTGGCACATTCATTTAATTATATGGCAGATTCTCTTCAAAGTCTGGAAGATATGAGAAGAAGTTTTATTGCAAACATATCCCACGAGCTTAGGTCTCCAATGACCTCTATTAATGGTTTTATTACAGGTATAATTGATGGAACTATACCTAAAGAAAAATGGATTTATTATTTAAACATAGTTCATGATGAGATTAAAAGGCTTATGAGACTTATAAATGATATTTTAGATTTGGCAAGATTGGAGTCAGGAGAGTTTTCTATTAACATAGGAATATTTGATTTAAATGAACTTATAAGACAGAGGGTAATAAAGTTTGAGGATAAAATAAATAAACGGGGTATTGAAGTTAATGTAAAGCTTATAGAAAAGAAACTTAAAGTTAAGGGAGATAGGGATAGAATAGATCAAGTACTGACAAACTTAATAGATAATGCAATAAAGTTTGTTCCAGACAATGGATTAATAGAAATAAAGACAGAGATAAAGGAAAGAAAGGTTATAGTTCATATATATAACAATGGGCCTGCAATTCCAAAGGAAGAAATCAAATATATATGGGATAGATTTCATAAGGTTGATAAAGCAAGGTCTAAAGGTGGAGGAACAGGGCTTGGATTATCAATAGTAAGACAGATAATTAACCAACATGGTGAGACAATATGGGTTGAATCGGGTGACTTTGGTACAAGATTTTCATTTACATTAAGTTTGGTGTAATTTTTATATTTTTTCAATTTTTATTCATATTTTGTTTAAATCTTGGAAGTATAATCAAGTTAGGAGGTGTGGTTATGGATTATAATAATGGTTCATGGCAAAGTGGAGTCAAGTTTGTTGAGGAAAAAAGGTCTAAAAAAATATTGAGGTTTTTAGCACTTATTTTTATAGTATTCTTTTCAGCAGGTATAGGAGGAATCATTGGGGGATACTATGTAAAGAAGAACTATACAGAAACACCGCTATTAACTAATCCGCTAAATACAAAGCAAGAAATAGTAACCAATATACCAAAAAACTCAATAACAAAAGTAGCCGAGGTTGTAGGACCTGCTGTTGTTGGAATTACAAACAATGTTACAACCTTTACAGGTAGAACAGTAAAGCAGGGAACTGGTTCAGGAATAATATTTGATAAGTCAGGGTATATTGTTACAAACCAACACGTTATAGATGGAGCGAGTGAAGTATATGTTACCCTTGCAGGAGGTAAAAAACTTCCGGCAAGAGTTATAGGTTCAGATTACAGAACGGACCTTGCTGTTTTAAAGATTGAAGCACAGAATTTACCTGTTGCAAAGTTTGGAGATAGTTCTAAGGTAAGAGTAGGAGATATAGCAGTTGCCATAGGAAATCCATTAGGAGAAGAGTTTTCAGGTTCAGTTACTGCAGGAGTTATAAGTGCTGTAAATAGAAAGATGACTGTAGATGGAAGAACCTATAAAGTTATTCAAACAGATGCTTCGATAAATCCAGGCAATAGTGGAGGAGCCCTTTGCAATGAAGCTGGAGAAGTTATTGGAATAAACAGTTTAAAGATTAGCAGTGCTGAGGGAATGGGATTTGCAATATCAATAAATGAAGCAAAGCCAATAATAGAATCACTAATGAAGAATGGATATGTTTCAAGACCTTTTATAGGTATATACTATGAATTTATAGATGAAGAGATTGCAGATGAATACAATGTTCCAGTTGGAGTTAATATAAGAGGTGTTGAAAGAGGAAGTGGAGCAGAAGAAGCAGGAATAAGACCAGGAGATATTATAGTAAGCTTTGATGGAGTAGAGATTAAGAAAATGGAAGATCTATCTGATATATTAGAGAAACATAAGGTTGGAGATATAGTATCAGCAAGGATATGGAGAGACGGAAAATATATAGATTTAAAAATAAAATTGGGTGAAAAAACAAGATAGTAAATTAAAATATTATAAAGTGCCATTATTTTGGCACTTTATTTTTGTGCCATTCATTAGCTAACACATTTTACAACATTGTGGTATAATAAAGCACAGAAAATATTTGTTGCTTAAAAGGAGGAAAGTGATGAAACTTATAGTTGGGCTTGGAAATCCAGGAAGGGAATATGAAAATACAAGACATAATATAGGTTTTGATGTAATAGATTATATTGCTGATTTAGTTGGAACTAATATTAATAAAATAAAATTCAAGGGGCTTGTTGGCGAATTTACCTTTGAGGGAGAAAAGGTTTTATTATTAAAACCTTCTACATTTATGAACTTAAGTGGAGAAAGCGTTAGAGAAGCAAAGGATTTTTATAAAATTGATGATAAAGATATAATAGTAGTATATGATGATATAGCAATTGATGTGGGAAGAATAAGAATTAGACCATCTGGGAGCGATGGTGGACATAATGGAATAAAGAATATAATTTATCAGTTATCCAGTGACAAGTTTAGTAGGGTAAGAGTTGGGGTAGGGGCACCTAAGGGTGATTTAGTTTCTCACGTTCTTGGAAAATTTACAGCTGATGAAAGAAAGATAATAGATGAAGTTATAAAGGTATCATCAGAGGCTGTTTTGGAGATAATTAAAAATGGGGTACAAAGTGCAATGAATAAGTTTAATGGATACAGTGTGGTAAAATAGGGGGTGTTTTTTTGAGGCTTGAGGGGATAAAAAGGGTATTTGAATCGGAAGAAAGCTATAGGCAACTTCTAAAAAATGTTAAGGAAGAAAATTTTATATGTCAAACCTATGGCCTTTCTGAGACTCAGAAGGCCTTTGTGTCCTTTTGCCTTTTTGAGGATATAAAAGGACACTTTTTATATATAGCCCATAATGAGATAGAGGCAAGAAAGATTTATGAGGATTTAAGTACCTTTACTGATAAAGTTTATTATTTTCCTTCAAAGGAAAATGCAATAAATGTGGATGTTACGTCTTCAGAGATAAAGCAGGAGAGAATAAGGACTATTTTTAAGGTTTTAGAGAGTGATGATTTAATAGTTGTTACTTCTATAGATTCAATTTTTTACAAGATGACACCTAAGAAAATAGTTAAGGATAGTAAAATAATATTAAAAAAAGGCGATATAGTAGAACCTTTAAATTTAACTAAAAATCTATATGATTTAGGTTATGAAAGGGTTGAAGTTGTAGAGGGACCAGGACAGTTTGTGCAAAGAGGAGGTATAATTGATATATTTCCTTTGAACGAAGAGGCTCCCTATAGAATTGAGTTTTTTGATGATGAAATAGACACTATTAGAAAATTTGATATAGAAACTCAAAGAAGTCTTGATTATGAAGAATCAATTACAATATTACCTGCAAGGGAGATAATAATTAGAAGTGAAGATGTTAATAAAATAACAAATGTAATTAATGCAGAATATGAGAAAGTAGCTAAAAATTACAAAAAAAATAAAGACGCCCAAGATAGACTAAAGCAGAAGTATTCTTCTATTAAAGATGGAATAACTAATTTTAGGTATTTTGAAGGTATTGAAAGTTTCATAACTACTATATATGAAGATACAGAAAATTTTTTAGATTATTTCAACAATCCAACTATACTTTTAGATGAAACAGCAAGACTTATAACAAGAATAAAATCCTTCGAAGAAGAATTTAGAGAAATTTTTAAGTCAATGATGGAAAAGGGAGAGGTATTACCTATACAGGCAAACTGGGTTTATAGTTCAGAGTATTTGTTGGATGTTATAAATAAAAAAAGATGTATAGGTTTTAATATGCTTCCAAGAAGTATTCAGGACATAAATGTACGAGCTGTTGTAAATTTTAATACTGTAGTTAGTAATATAACATCCGTTAATTTAGAGTATTTTATAGATGAATTAAAAAATAGAATTCAAAAAAACTATAATGTTTTAATATTTGCAGGAACAAGGGCAAAGGCTGAAAGACTGACAAAGGGATTAAAGGATGAAGGAATAGATGTAGAGTATGTTGAAGAGGTTAAAGAACTACTTCCAAGGAAGATATATGTTACTTATGGAAGCATAAAGAATGGAATAGAGTTTTTTGAATGCAGGCTTACCATATTATCAGAGAGGGAAGTATATAAGACAAACAGAGAAAGGAAAAAACAATTTAATAAAAAATCAAAAAAAATAGAGAGCTTTGCTGATTTAAAGGTTGGAGATTATGTTGTTCACGCAAATCATGGTATAGGAGTTTTTTCTGGCATTAAGGAACTTGTTATAGAAGGAATAAAAAGAGACTATTTAGTTCTTAAATATCAGGGTGAAGATACATTATATGTTCCTGTTGAACAGTTGGATTTAGTACAAAAGTATATAGGTGGAGAGGATAATCCACCAAAAATAAATAAACTTGGTACATCAGAATGGTCAAAAACAAAGAAAAAAGTAAAGGAATCCTTAAGGGAGGTTGCACAGGAACTTGTTTCTCTATATGCAGTTAGAAATTCAATAGAAGGTTATGCCTTTTCAAAGGACACACCTTGGCAAAAACAGTTTGAGGATGAATTCCCCTACAATGAAACAGAAGACCAACTTGTAGCAATTGAGGAAATAAAGAGGGATATGGAAAGTACAAAGCCAATGGATAGGCTTTTATGTGGTGATGTTGGTTATGGGAAGACAGAGGTTGCTATGCGTGCAGCGTTTAAGGCTGTTATGGATGGCAAACAGGTAGCAGTTCTTGTGCCAACTACAATACTTGCACAGCAGCATTATAATAACTTTAAACAAAGGTTTTCAGATTTTCCAGTTAATATAGATATGATAAGTAGGTTTAGAACAAAGGATGAACAAAAGAGAACATTAAAGGAACTTGCAGCAGGAAATGTAGATATTGTTATAGGAACTCATAGACTCCTGCAAAAGGATGTAAAGTTTAAGGATTTAGGACTTCTTATTGTAGATGAAGAACAGCGATTTGGAGTTTCTCATAAGGAAAAAATAAAACTTTTAAAGAAAAACATAGATGTATTGACTTTAACAGCAACTCCAATTCCAAGAACTTTACATATGTCGTTAATTGGTGTTAGGGATATAAGTGTAATAGAAACACCTCCAGAAGAAAGATATCCTGTTCAGACCTATGTGTTAGAATACAATGAGTTTATTATACGTGATGCAATTTTAAGGGAAATGTCAAGAGGAGGACAAGTATTTTTTGTATATAACAGAGTGGATACAATAAATGAGATGCAGGCATATCTACAGAGATTAGTGGATGGGGCAAGGGTTCTTATAGCACACGGTCAAATGGATGAAGATGAATTAGAACAGGTTATCCTTGATTTTGTTTCAGGAGAAGCAGACATACTATTGTGCACTACTATCATAGAAACAGGAATTGATATGCCAAATGTAAACACACTTATAGTTTATGATGCAGATAGAATGGGATTGTCTCAGCTTTATCAATTAAGGGGTAGGGTTGGAAGGTCCAATAGACTTGCCTATGCTTACTTTACCTACAGAAAAGATAAGATTTTAACAGAAGTTGCAGAGAAGAGGTTAAAGGCTATTAAGGAGTTTACTGAATTTGGTTCAGGATTTAAAATTGCAATGCGAGATTTAGAGATAAGAGGGGCAGGTAATCTATTAGGAACAAGACAACACGGTCATATGATGGCAGTTGGATATGATTTATATTGTAAGCTCCTTGAGGAGGCAGTTAAAGAGGTTAAAGGAGAAATTACTGAAGAAGTTGAAACAAGTATAGATATTTTAGTTAATGCTCATATACCTGATGACTATATAAAAGATGGAAGGGTTAAAATAGAGGTTTATAAAAAGATTGCAGCAATATCATCAATAGAGGATAAAAGGGATGTTGAAGATGAACTTATTGATAGATTTTCAGATATACCAAAACCAGTTGAAAATTTAATTATGATTTCCTATATAAAGTCCATTGCACAAAATCTTAAGATTATAAGTATTAAACAAGTACAAAAAGATGTCTTTATACATTTTAAAGATGTAAAGTATTTAGATTATGAAAAAATCAAACAGATAAACGTTAAATTTAATAATATTATTTCCTATGGAAGTATAAAGGAACCTATTTTAAAGGTTAGGTTAAACAAATATCCTAACACCCAAATATTGTATTTAATTAAGGATTTATTGGAGGAATTGAAAAATTTGCATATTGAAAAATGATGTTGTATAATAGATATTGATTTTAAAAAAGGGAGAGGATGAAGGTGAAAATAGCTAAAAAAGTTATGGCATTAGCATTATCAGCTACTTTTCTATTTAGTTTAGCATCTTGTCAGCTTATAACAAAAACTGAAGAGGGGAAGATGAAGGAGGCTGTAGCAAAGGTAAATGGACATACAATAACAAGGGGGGAATTTTTAAAGAGATTTGAAACTGAAAAGGCAAGAATGGAAAATCTATATGGCAAAGATTTTTTTGAAAAGAAGGAAAATGAAGTTTATGTAAATCAGATAAAGCAGAATTTAATAGATAATATGGTAAATGAAGTTTTACTTGTAAAGAGAGCAGAAGAGCTTAAGGTTGTTCCTGATGAAAAAACTCTACAGGATGAAATAAACAAAAAAATAGAAGAGGGTAAAAAGACATTAGGTGGAGAAGATAAGTTTAATGAAACATTAAAGAATTTAAAAATAACTCTTGAGGATTATAAGGGTTATTTAAGAAGTGGAATAATTATAGATAAGCTATATGACCATATAGCAAAAGATGTAAAGGTAACTGAAGATGATATAAAGAAGTATTATAATGAAAATATATATGATTATACAGAGAAGCCAAATAAAATGAATGTATCACATATATTAGTTAAAACAGAGGAAGAGGCAAAAAAGGTTAAGGCAGAATTAGATGCTGGAGCTAAATTTGAGGATGTTGCGAAGAAATATAGCCAAGACCCAGGTTCAAAGGATAAAGGTGGCAATTTAGGTGATATATATTATAACGACAAGAACTATGATAAAGACTTTATGACAAATGCTATTGCACTACCAGAGGGAAAAATAAGTGCACCAGTTAAAACTCAATTTGGATACCATATAATAAAAATAAATAAGAAAGAGGAATATAAACAGCTACCTCTTGAGAAAGTAAAAGCTGATATAGAAAAGAAGCTTTTAGAGGATAAGAAGTCACAAGCTTTTCAAGATGAGCTCAAGAATTTAAAAGATAAGGCAAAAATAAAGATTTACCAAGAAAGATTATAAAAGGATGGGGAAAATTCCCTATCCTTTTTAAATTTAACAATTGAATAATAATATATAATCGTGTATAATTATACTATATAAATATATGGAGGTATCTATATGAAATTACGTAATGATGAAATTAATTATAGAGATATAGATAGAAGTTTAATGCGTTATATGAAGATAGACTGTAGATATTGTGGATATAGAAATAGAGCATCAAGTGGAGAAACCCAATGTAAAAAATGTATGATTAACAATACAAAATAAAGAGAGGAAAAATTTAGCCTCTCTTTTATATTTTTTGTTAATTTACTTATTTATTTACTAATTTTAAGGTATAATTTTTATTTTTTTGTAGAGATTATTAATAAGAGCATAAAAAAAGGAGGGATTTGTTTGAAGGCTACAGGAATAGTTCGTAGAATTGATGATTTAGGAAGAGTTGTAATACCAAAGGAAATAAGAAGAACTTTAAGAATTCGCGAAGGGGATCCACTTGAAATATTTACAGACAGAGAAGGAGGAATAATCTTAAAAAAATATTCTCCTATAAATGAGCTAAGTGATTTTGCCAAGGAATATGCAGAGGCACTTCATCAATCTATTGGTCACCCTGTAATTATTTGTGATAGAGATAGCGTAGTAGCTGTAGCTGGAACTGCAAAAAAGGAATATCTTGATAAAAGAGTAAGCGACGAACTTGAAAAAGTATTTGCAGAAAGAAAAATATTTGTTTTTACAGGTAAGGAAGGCAATGCAGTTCCAATAATTCCTGAAGAGGAAGAAAAAATGGAATATAAGGCACAAATTATTGCACCAATAATTGCAGAGGGAGATACAGTAGGTGCTGTTGTAATTATGTCAAAGGAACCTAATGTAACCTTTGGTGAATTAGAAAGAAAGTTGGCAGAAACAGCTTCAACATTTTTAGGAAAGCAAATGGAGCAATAAAGGAATACATACCTCCTAATTCTAATATTTTATAAAGAGAAGGAATTAGGAGGTTTTTTATGACTAAAAAAAGTATTATAAGAGGTACTTTAATTTTAATTATTTCAGGAATTATTGCAAAGTTTTTAGGGCTTTTTTTTAGACTACCAATTATTTATATGATAGGTGAAGAAGGAATAGGCCTCTATCAGCTTACATATCCTATTTATACGTTTTTACTTGGAATTTCAGCAGGGATACCTGTTGCTATATCTAAAATGGTATCAGAAAGAGTTGCCTTATCAAAATATGAGGATTGCAGAAGAATATATAGAGCATCAATGTTTATTATGTTTATAATAGGTGGAACATCTACACTCTTATTAATTACCTTTGCTGATGAATTAATAAAATATTTTTCATGGAGTAGGGATGCATATTACTCTGTATTAGGTATTGCCTTTGCTCCTTTATTTACTTGTCTTTTATCTGTTTATAGGGGATACTTTCAAGGTTTTCAAGATATGAATCCAACTGCAATTTCTCAATTGATAGAACAGTTTGGTAGGGTAGTTGTAGGTGTAGGTTTGACTTACTTTTTATTACCCTATGGTATAGGAGCTGCAGCAGGAGGAGCAGCTTTTGGTGCAACCTTTGGTGCCTTTATTTCTTTAATTTTCTTGATGATACTATATAAAAGATATGTAAATGCAAATATATATTCTAAAGAAGCTGCTTTATCTTATAGAAGTATAGTTAAGGAATTAATATTTTTGGCAATACCAATATCCTTAGCACATGCATTAGGTTCTATAATGTCGTTAATTGATTCGCTGACTGTTCCTAAGTTATTAAAGATGTCAGGTTATACAGAAAGTATAGCAACTGCACTTTATGGGCAGCTAACAGGAAAAGCATTTGTATTAATAAATGTTCCACTTACTATGGCGACAGCTTTATCCCAAAGCACAGTTCCAGCTATTTCAGAGGTATATACTATAAATAATAAAAAAATGTTAAAGAGAAATATGGAGATGTGCTTTAAGTTGGCTTCAATTTTAGCATTTCCTTGTGCAGCAGGGCTATATACTTTAGCCAGGCCAATATTTTATTTTGTATTTCAGGGCATGGATGAAGGATGGGAACTTCTGCAGATATTATCTATTGCAGTTATATTTATAATATTTTCTCAGGTTGCGACAAGTATTATAAACGGTATAGGGAAAACTTTTATACCTTTGATTTCAATGATAATAGGAAGTATAGTGAAGGTTTTAATATCTTTTAGGTTAATTTCTATTCCAAGTATTAATATTAAAGGAGCTGCTTATGGAACTTTAATTTCGTATGTTATAATATCCTTTATTAATATATATTTTGTATTTAGATATACAAAGACAAGTATAAATTTATTTAAAAGTATTATTTCACCAATAGTTTGCTCAATTACTATGATTTTCATAGTTGTTATTGCATATACAAGATTTTATGAATATACTTTAAGTATAAATATATCAACTGTATTGTCGATATTAAGTGGAGCGGCTGTATATTTTATTCTTTTATTAATAACAAAGACAATAAGTTTAAGGGATTTAATAGACTTGCAAAAGAAAAAGAGGTGATAAATTGATTACAATTGTAGGTTTAGGACCTGGTTCCTTTGAGGATTTAACTATGAAAAGCTTAAGTCTTATGAAAAATGCAAAAAGATTATATTTAAGAACGGAAAAGCATCCTAATGTTGAAGAAATTAAGAAAATGGGTATAAAATTTGATACATTTGATAAATACTATGATGAGAGTGAGGATTTTGAAGAGGTATACAAGAAAATAGCAAGGGATATTGTTGATATTGAGGATGTAGTTTATGCAGTACCAGGGCACCCTTTAGTTGCAGAAAGGTCAGTTCAGCTGATAATAGAATATGCTAAGGAAAAAGATATACCTGTTGAAATTATTCCTGCCTTAAGTTTTATAGATGCAATAATAAACACTTTAAAAATTGACCCAGCAAATGGTTTAAAAATAATAGATGCCTTAGATATTGAAAGACAAAGACCAGATAAAAGGGTTGGAAATATAATTACTCAGGTTTATAATAGGTTGGTTGCATCAGAGTTAAAAATAAAGCTTATGGATTATTATGATGATGAATATGAAATATATGTAATAAGAGCAGCTGGAGTAGAGGGCCTTGAAAGGGTAGAAAAAATTCCTCTTTATATGTTAGATAGACTTAATTGGATTGACTATCTAACAAGTGTATATATACCTAAGGTTGAGGAGAATAGTAAAAAAGACTTTTATGATCTATTGGATATAATGGAAAGATTAAGGGGAGATGATGGCTGTCCATGGGATAGAGAGCAAACCCACGAGAGTTTAAAAAAATATTTACTTGAAGAGGCCTATGAGGTGCTTGATGCTATAGATAAGGATGATATGGATGAGCTCTGTGAAGAACTTGGAGATGTACTATTACAGATAGTCTTTCATAGCCAAATAGCAAAGGAATTTGGTGAGTTTAATATATACGATGTAGTAAATGGTATTTGTCAAAAGATGATTAAAAGGCATCCACACGTTTTTTCAGATAGTGTAGTAAATTCTGTGGATGATGTACTTGACAATTGGCAGCAGATTAAAAAGAAGGAGAAAAATATTGACAGCTATACAAAGGAAATGCAAAGAATCCCAAAATCAATGCCAAGTTTAATAAGAAGCTATAAAGTTCAAGAAAAGGCAAAAGAAGTTGGGTTTGATTGGGATGACGTATCAGATGCTATAAAAAAAGTACAAGAGGAGTATTTAGAGGTATTAGAAGCTATAGAAATTGGAGATAATAATAAAATAGAGGAAGAGATAGGAGATTTAGTGTTTGCAGTAGTAAATGTAGCAAGATTTTGCAATATTAACCCTGAGATAGCCTTGACAAAAACAGTAGAAAAGTTTATAAAAAGATTTGAGTACATTGAAAATAAGGCTGATGAAATGGGTAAAAGTTTAAAGGATATGACATTAGAAGAGATGGACGAAATTTGGAATCAATCAAAAAATACATAAATTTAAAGAAATTATAGAAAAAATATAGTTTGAAAGAAGGATTTTTGTAATTTATGAAGAATAAATTAATTAGCTAAATATTATTTAAATAATTTAAATATGTGCATAAACTAAGGAGGGAAAAACTGTGAATAAGGCAGACTTAATTACATCAATCGCAGAAAAGAGTGGATTAACAAAGAAGGATGCAGAAAAGGCTCTAAAGGCATTCATGGAAAGTGTTGAAGAAGCTCTTACAAAGAACGATAAGGTTCAATTAATTGGATTTGGAACTTTCGAAGTTAAGGAAAGAGCAGAAAGAAAGGGAAGAAATCCAAAGACTTTAGAAGAAATAGTTATTCCTGCATCAAAGGTTCCTGTATTTAAGGCAGGAAAAGAATTAAAGGATAAGGTTAATAAGTAATTATAAAAAAATCAGGTCATGTACCTGATTTTTTTATAGCATAGATATATTTAAAATTAGAGGGATGATAAAATGAGACTTGATAAGTTTTTAAAGGTGTCAAGAATAATAAAGAGAAGAACAGTTGCAAAGGAAGTTTGTGATACAGGTAGAGTATTAGTAAATGGTCGTGTTGCGAAACCAGGTACAAACGTAAAGGTTGGAGATATAATAGAAATACAATATGCTGCTAAAACTGTAAAGGCAGAGGTTTTATTAGAAAAGGAACACGTTACAAAGGATGAAGCTAAAGAAATGTATAGAATACTACAAGGAGAAGAGATAGAATAAATTTCTATCTCTTTTTTTTAATAATAATTATTATCCACATTCTGTGGATAAGTATGTGGATAAAATGTGAGGATTATGTGGGTTAGTGTTGATAAATTGAAGTTATATTATTGTTAATATGTGAATATTATTTATATGAGGGTGGAGGGATGATTATGGAAAATAATAAAATAGTTAAGAACCAAAATCATAACTTAAATATGATAAATAGACAAAAACTTGATATTACAGGGGTTGTAAATGTTATTAACTTTAATGAAGAACAGATTAATTTAAGTACAATTATGGGACAGATGATTATTAAGGGTAAAAATATGAAGATAAACAGATTAAATGTGGACAGTGGGGATATGTGTATAGAGGGAGAGTTTATAGGTATTAATTATTTAAACAAACAGACAAGCAGCAGTGAAAGTATATTCAAGAAGCTCTTTAAGTAATCTTATGGGTGATTAAATGACTTTGCCATTAGATGTGCAAATAAAATATTTTGTTTCAACAGTTTCAGTTGGTCTTTTAATTGGTATATTTTATGATATATATAGATTGTTTAGGCAGGATAGGTTTAAAAGGAATATATTATCGTCAATATCTGATTTTTTGTTTTGGATTCTTATGAGTATAGTTGTATTTATTTTTATGTTAAAAACAAACAACCTAAATTTAAGGTATTACACATTTATAGGTATGTTCTTTGGATATACAATTTATAATTTTTGTATAAGTAAATATTTTTATAATGTGTTAAACATATTATTGTATGTTATAATTAAGTTGATAAGGATTTTATTTAGGATTATTTTTTATCCCTTCAGGCTTATTATTTTGTTGTTTAAAAATTTATTATATTTAATATTAAATTTTAGAAGGAAAAGTTAAACCTTTGAAGAATTAATACAAAAGAATAAAGGATGCGGGGGATAGATATGAAGAAAAAGAAGAAAAAAATATTACTACGGGTTTTAATATTTTTGTTTTTTGCGGTAATAATGGTAAAACAGCAGATTATAATATTTAGATTAAATAAAGATATTAAATCCTACAACGAAGTTTTAAATAAAGTAAAAACTCAAAATATAGAGCTTAAAGAGGAATTAAAAATCAGTGAAAGGGCTGATTATATAGAGCGACTTGCAAGGCAAAAATTAAGGTTAATAAAGCCTGGTGAGATATTGTTTATTGATAAGAATAAAAAGAATAACTAAGTTGACGTGTATAGCTTATTTTTATATAATATAAGATATGATTAAATTTAAGGAGGAATTTTTTCGTCATGACCCTACAAGTAGGAAACATTTTAGAGGGCAAAGTTGTAAACATTACAAATTTTGGTGCTTTTGTTGAAGTTTCAGGGAAGACAGGTTTAGTACACATCTCTGAGGTTTCAGACACTTATGTAAAGGACATAAGAAAGCATCTTAAGGAACAAGACAAGGTGAAGGTAAAAGTTATTGCAATCGATGAGAGTGGGAAGATAAGTCTTTCTATCAGGCAGGCACTTCCTAAAAAATCCTCAAGACCAGCAGAAATCGATTGGGATGCGGAAAAAAGAAGAGCTGCTAATCTTTCCTTTGAAGAAAGACTTGCAAAATTCCTAAAGGAAAGTGAGGAGAGATTCCAAGACTTAAAGAGAAGTCAAGATTCAAAGAGAAGTGGCGGATATTCAAGAAGGTAGATATATAAGGTATTTTGCGTTGGCAAAATACCTTTAAAATTTTTTTTAGGGGTTAGGGATTTAGGTGTTGACAAAGACAAAAAAACCTGTATAATAAAAAGAGTCAGCAGGACAGAGGCGATAAAAAAGTAAAAAATAAAAATAAAAAAACTGTTGACATAATAAAAAAGATAATATATAATAATAAATGTCGCAAGGCGATGAAGAAAAAATGAATACGCCGGAGTGGCGGAACAGGCAGACGCACAGGACTTAAAATCCTGCGGTTTGAATAAAACCGTACCGGTTCGACCCCGGTCTCCGGCACCATTAACATCGCGGGGTGGAGCAGCTAGGTAGCTCGTCGGGCTCATAACCCGAAGGTCGGAGGTTCAAATCCTCCCCCCGCAACCAACATGGCGGCGTAGCTCAGTTGGCCAGAGCATTCGGTTCATACCCGAAGTGTCAGCGGTTCGAATCCGTTCGCCGCCACCA
>JAOAAJ010000009.1 GCA_026418935.1 Caloramator sp.
GTTAGTGTTAGTTTAACTAATACTTCCTGTGATAGGGTATTTATGCATTCAGATTGTATAGTATTAGATGACGACTTAACTAAAGTAGCTGATTTTGTTTCCCTGTCCAAGAAATCCTATAATGCAATTAATAATACAATAGCATTTTCGCGTTTGTATAATTTGATTTTAGGAGGATTTGCCTTCTTTGGATATTTTGATGCCTTTACAGCAAAATCCCTAAACACTTTAAATTCATTATATGTACTTCTATTAAACAAGAGAATAGAGTATTTTATACCAGATAAACTATATGTTCAAAAGGATTCTCCACAAAATTATCCTTTTAAAAAACAATACAAATTTGTTAATTAAATAGTATAAAAAGAAAAGGTGCTTGGCACCTTTTCTTTACCTATTAAAAATTGTCTGCTAAAACTTCAAAGTATCCTTGTGGATGGGCACAAGCAGGACAAACTTCAGGTGCTTCTTCACCTTCGTGGATATATCCACAGTTTAGGCACTTCCACTTAACAGGTTGAGACTTCTTAAATACCTCTCCATTTTCTAAATTAGATAGTAATTTTCTATATCTTTCCTCGTGATGTTTTTCAACTTCTGCTATCTTTCTAAAAACAGTTGCAATCTCTGGGAACCCTTCTTCATCTGCAACCCTTGCAAACTCTGGATAAAGCTCTGACCATTCTTCATTTTCTCCATTTGCAGCATATTTTAAGTTTGCTTTTGTATCAGAAAGTCCAACAGGATAACCTGCATTAATTTCAACAGCTTCTCCCTCAAGGCTTGTGTTTAAGAATTTAAAAAATCTTTTAGCGTGTTCCTTTTCATTTTCTGCTGTTTCCATAAATATATTTGATATTTGAACATATCCTTCCTTTTTAGCAACAGATGCATAGTATGTATATCTGTTTCTTGCCTGTGATTCTCCAGCAAATGCCTTCATAAGATTTTCTGCTGTTTTTGTTCCTTTAAGAGATTTCATAAACCCCACCTCCATTAGTTTTTTAAAATTTTATCACAATATTCAAATAATTACAATACTAATAGTTGTTATAAAAAAATTATTTTCTTGTACATTGTTTATTATTTTAAGTAAAGTACTTTCTTCCAAGCAGCAGTAATATTTAATTTATATCTTATATAGTATGTAATCTATTATTTGTTTTTAAAGTGAAATTAAATAGTTAAGTTTTAATCTAATAATTTACAATTACATAAAATACCAATGAAAATTTAAATGTTTAAAATAATTAACAGATAAATTATGTAGAATAATGTAGAATATAAATAAGAAGATTTAAACAGCAGGGGGTGAAAAGGATGCCACATATTGATTTAGTCATACAAGAAATACTAAATACCATAAACGACCTGCTTGAAGTTAAAAATAAAGATAAATCATATGTAAATGTAGTTAAAGGAGTATTAAAAAAGATATATACTATTTCAAATGAAAATAATATTGAAGATATTGTTTTTGAACTTGAGGGATTAGAACAAGATGGTGATGGTGAAAAATACATTGAAAAGCTAATAAAGATTAAACAAATAATAGAAGATAAAATAATAGAAAAAAGTAGGGTTTTAGTTTTCCCTGATAGTGATGATGCACTAAATGAACTTATAAACAAACTAAAGGGTAGCAATATTGAAGTTATTATTTCAAAGGGTGATGCAGTAGATGCAATCTTTTCATATAACCCAAATGCCATTATCATTCAAAATAATAAAAATATAAATGCAGTAACCATATTAAAAAGCATAAGGGAAGAAAAGATTTTAGACCAAGTACCTATTTTTGTAATTTCAGATGTGGATTACAATACTAAGCTTGAATGTTTAAAGTTAGGTGTTATTGATTATATTGAGTATAACTTTAATATAGAGGAAGTTTATCTAAAACTTTTAAACATAATAAATATGAGCTCAAAGTGCCTTAAAAATACAGTTTATGATATTGCAACAGGCTTATATACAAGAAAACAGGGTGAAACCCTTGCATATTCACTTTTAATAAAGGCACAGAGGGAAGAAAAGGAAGGTACGCTTCTTTTAATAGATTTTGATTTTATGGGAGAAGTAAATAAAAGATTAGGTATAGCATTTGGTAATAAGATTATGAACAAGGTTGTATCGGAGTTTAAAAAATACACAACAAAGGTTGATATAGCCTATAGAATGTCAGGAGATGAATTTGCCTTCATATTCTACGATAGGGATGTTAAATGGGTTAAGAATGTTGCAGAACAGGTTTTAGGCTTTGCAAAACAATATGGGGAAGAGATAGGGCAAAATATAAGCTTTTCAGCTGGAATTTCCTCTATATCAAAGGATATTACAGAGTATAAGGATATTTTAGTAAGAGCAAGGGGAGCCCTTGCAGTAGCTAAAATGGAAGGTAGAGGAAGAGTAGTTGTTGATGTAGATTCTGTTAAGAAAAATAACACCGTAAACATTTTATTTGTTGATGATGATAGAATTATTCAATCTATTTTAAAATCAAGATACAAAAACAAAGGCTACAACGTATTTACAGCATCCGATGGACTTGAAGCATTAGAAATATTAAAGAATAATAGCATAGATTTAGTTGTAACTGATTACTATTTAAAACTTATGAATGGAGATGAATTAATAAAGAAAATACGAGAAGAAAATAGTGACATCCCAATAATAGTTCTATCTTCTCAAAAGAATGAAGACTATATAAAAAGAACACTTGACCTTGGTGCAGATGATTATGTTGTTAAACCCTTTTCACCTGTTGAACTTGACAGTAGAATAAAAAAGTTAATAGATTAGTGGTGATATTTATGGAGTTAATTGTTTTATACTCTATTCTTTTATTTTCTGTAATTATAATTCTTCTATATTCCTATCTAATTGTAGAAAAGTTATACAACAATCACATAAATAGAAAAAAGCAGAGGGTGTATAATGACGTTTCAGGATATCTTGATGACATAGCCTCAAGGCTTGATGAGTATGAGGTTACAAATGTTCAGCTCAAGGTTTTAAAAGGATTTATGAAGGATAAAATAAAGAGGGAGATAGTAGAAGAGAGGTTTTTATTCTACTTTGAAAACCTAAAGGGAGGTATTTCTGAAAAATTAACAAAACTTGCAGAGGATATAGGCCTTGTTGAATATGAATTAGATAAGCTAAAGAGTAAAGATGTTCATAAAGTAGCCCTATCCTGCAAAAATTTAGGAGAAATAAGAAGTAAAAAGGCATTAGATAGTTTATTGGGCTTAATAGAAATTGAGGTTGTAGAGGTTAAATACAATGTTTTGATGGCACTTTCAAAAATAGGTGACGAGGAGGCATTTATTGAAGCCTTTAGAAAGCTTTCAAAAACTATTCCCTTAAGTGAAAGAAGTTTAATTGAGATAGCAGATAGCTTTGAGGGAGATAAAATATACGTTTATAGAAACCTAATGTATTTACAGGATGAGTTTATATCATCTATATTTATAAAATCAGCAGGAAACTATAAAAACATACTTTTAGCTGATGAAATTGCAATATTTTTAGCAGATGAAAACAAGGAAAAAAAGATTGCCGCATTAAAGGCTTTAGGAAATATGGGAGATAATAGATATGTAGCTCAGATAATAGAGCTTCTAAAGGATGAATCCTGGGAAGTTAGGGCAATTACAGCAAAGGTTTTAGGACAGATTCAGGATAATAGAGCACTTATACCACTTGTTAAGGCTTTATCTGATAGAGAATGGTATGTTAGATATAATGCAGCAAACTCTCTTATTTCAATTGAGGGTGGAATCCAGCTTGTATATGATGTTTTAGAGGGTGAAGATAGGTTTGCAAAGGATATTGTTGTATCAGTATTAGAGACAAGCTATGGTTGGGATAAGGTGCTTGAATATGATATGTATAGTGCAAGAATACCTAAACTAAATGAGGTTATTAGAAAATATATAGAAGAAAAAGATAGGTGAGAATTATGAATACACCACTATTAAAATCAATTGTAGTAAACTTTAATTATTTTATTATTTATTATGTATTATTAATAAATTTTATTTATTTTCTACAGCTTATACTTGCAGCCTTTAATCTAAGTGATTATATAAGAAAAATAAGATATTCAGACTATAAAAAATATATAACATCAGACAATATGATACCAATTTCAATTTTAGTTCCTGCTTATAATGAAGAGGAGACTATAGTCGAAAATATAAAATCATTAATTTCATTAAACTACCCAAAGTTTGAGGTAATAGTAATAAATGATGGTTCAAAGGATAATACATTAAATAAGGTAGTAGAGGAATTTGAATTAAAAGAGGTAAACCAGCCAGTAAGATATAGGCTAAAGACAAATAAAATAAAGGGGATTTATAAAAATATAGACATACCAAACCTTATTTTAGTAGATAAAGAAAATGGAGGCAAAGCAGATGCCTTAAATGCAGGTATAAATATATCAAACTATCCTATAGTTACATCAATAGATGCAGATTCAATACTTGAGAGCGATTCCTTAGTTAGAGTAGTTATGCCCTTTATAGAGGATAAAAAAACGGTTGCAGTTGGTGGAATAGTTAGAATAGCGAATGGTTCAGTTATTAAAAGAGGAAGGGTTGTTAATATAGGACTTCCTAAAAGTAGGGTTGCGATGTTTCAAATTGTAGAATACCTAAGAGCTTTTTTAACAGGAAGAGTTGGATGGGATGCTATAAATGCATTGCTTATAGTATCAGGAGCCTTTGGAGCCTTTAAAAAGGAGGCAGCAATAGAGGTTGGAGGATATGCAAAAAATACAATTGGTGAAGATATGGAGCTT
>JAOAAJ010000030.1 GCA_026418935.1 Caloramator sp.
ATTATGCCCAAAGTTCCTTTTCTACAAAAACTTCCTCTTCCTTTTCAAACCTTTTGAAATTTTCTCTAAATCTCTCCTCTAATTCTTTAGCATACTTAATATATTCATCCTTATCCTTCCATGTATTTATAGGATTTAATATTTCTTCAGGTACACCATCTATATATGTTGGCATATTTAGTTTAAAAATTGGATGTACAACATACTCAACATTATCAAGTTCTCCATTTATAGCTGCCTCAACCATCCTTCTTGTATATTTTAAATTAATTCTGCTTCCAACTCCATAGGGTCCACCACTCCATCCTGTATTTACTAAAAACACCCTAACATCCTGTTGTTCTATTTTTTCACCAAGCATTTTTGCATATTTTAATGGAGATAGAGGCATAAACGGCTCTCCAAAACACGCTGAGAAGGTAGCCTTAGGCTCCTTTATACCTCTTTCTGTTCCTGCTAATTTACTTGTATAGCCTGACATAAAGTGATACATAGCCTGCTCCTTTGTAAGTTTTGATATTGGAGGAAGAACACCAAAGGCATCTGCTGTTAAAAATACTATTGTCTTTGGATGTCCACCCTTTCCAATCTTTAAAGCATTATCTATGTAATCTATTGGATAACCTGCTCTTGTGTTTTCAGTTAGTGTTGAATCATTATAATTTGGAACTCTATTCTCATCTAAAACTACATTTTCAAGTACAGTTCCAAACTTAATTGCATTATAAATCTGAGGTTCCTTTTCTTTATCTAATCCTATACACTTTGCATAACAGCCACCCTCAAAATTAAATACTCCTTCAGTTGACCAACCGTGCTCATCATCACCTATTAAAAATCTATTTCCATCTGCCGAAAGCGTTGTTTTACCTGTTCCCGAAAGTCCAAAGAATAAAGCAACATCTCCATTTTTACCAATATTTGCAGAGCAGTGCATAGGTAGTACATTTTTTTGTGGTAAGAGGTAGTTCATAACAGAAAATACAGATTTTTTTATCTCACCACAGTACATAGTTCCGCCTATAATAACAACCCTTTTTTCAAAATTTATAATTACAAAGGCCTCAGAATTTGTACCATCTACTTCTGGTATTGCCTTAAAGTGTGGTGCTGCAATCACTGTAAAATCAGGTTCAAAATCTGTTAAATCATCTTTTCTTATGAAGAGCTGATGAGCAAACAAATTTTGAACAGCCATTTCGTTTATAAACCTTACCTTAATTCCAAACCTTTCATCTGCACCAGCATAGCCATCAAAAACATATATATCTCTGTTTTCTAAATATGCAGTAAGCCTTCCATATACTCTGTTAAATACATCTACTGATATTGGTTTATTTATCTTTCCCCAATAAATAAAATCGTGAACATCCTTAGTATCAACTATAAATCGGTCTTCTGGAGACCTTCCTGTATAAACTCCTGTAGTTATAGAAATTGCTCCAGTGTCTGATAGAACTCCTTCATTTTTTGATACAGAATGTTCAACTAAATCGCTAACTGAAAGATTATAAAATACATTTTTAGGATTGATTATACCTATTTTCTTTAAATAATCATGTAACTCCATATTCCTGCCCCCTAATTCATTATTCATTTTTATTTTACGCTTTTGCAGCAAAAATTGCAATATGGAGTTTGTAAATATTTTTTTCTTTCAATGTATGACATTATTATAATTATTTATATATCACATTTCGTTAGAAATCGACATATTTGTATATTATAAATAGTTATTTATTTAACATATTTCTTTCAACCTCATCCATAGCTAAATTTGCAAGTTCATCACATCTATTGTTATAAAAATCATCGCTGTGCCCCTTAACCTTAATAAATTCTACTTCGTGAACCTTAGTAAGCTCAATAAGTTTCTCCCACAGCTCTCTATTTTTTACTGGTTCTTTATTGCTATTTTTCCAACCATTTTTCTGCCACTTTTCTATCCATCCCTGATTGAAGGCATTTACAACATACGCAGAATCGCTATGCAATTTAACCCTACAGGGTTCCTTTAGCATACTTAATGCATCTATAACTGCAGTAAGCTCCATTATGTTATTTGTTGTCCTTTCAAATCCCTTTTTTATTTCCTTTATATTGTCTTTATATATTAAAACACATCCATAGCCTCCAACCGCCTGTTCATTTCCATTTCCTCTACATCCACCATCTGTATATATTGTTACTTCCTTCATTTTAAAACCTCCATTCCTCAAATTAACATGGCAAATTTATACCATTTTATTTTACAAGATTAAAAATTGTGTGTATATTTATGTTATGTAAACTTATTTGAGAGGGGGATATAATGAATAAGCTCAAAAAAAAGAATATCATAATTCCAATAATTTTAGTATTGTTTTTGATAGTAATTTCGTTTTTATCAACAAAAAATTCTAACTCACAAACCCAAATAATGTATAAGGACTTTATATCTGAAGTCCAAAAGGGAAATGTTGCTGAAGTTTATATAACAAACAAAGAAACTATGCAATTCAAATTAAAGGACGGTAGAATTTTAACAACCGAAAATCCAAGAACACTAACCTTAAAGGAAAATCTATTGATAAATGGAGTTAAAGTTTATGAAAAAAGCATAAACCAAGGCTTAGAAACAGTGATTCTTGCAACAATTGTGGTTTCCCTAATTTCTGCTTTAATTTATTTAACAACAAAAAATTCAAAAAGTAAAGGGGGAGCCTTTAGGCTATCAAAGATAGAAACAGAGGCTGTAACTGATACAGGAATTACCTTTGATAATATTGCAGGTAATGAAGAAGCAAAGGAGAGCATAAAGGAGTTAGTTGATTTTATAAAGACCCCTGAGAAATATGCTAAATTCAAAGCAAGAATGCCTCGTGGAGTGATACTTTACGGTCCTCCTGGAACAGGTAAAACATTGATTGCTAAGGCCCTTGCATCAGAAGCAAATGTTCCCTTCTTTGCAGTAAACGGTTCTGACTTTGTTCAAATATATGTAGGTGTTGGAGCAGGAAGAATAAGAGACCTGTTTAAAAAAGCAAAGGAAAAGGGAAAGGCAGTAATATTTATAGATGAAATTGATGCAATAGGTAAAAAACGTTCAATGAGGGCAGACAGCGGTTCTGATGAAAGAGACCAAACATTAAATGCACTTCTATCTGAAATGTCAGGTTTTAACAGCAGCGACGGTATTGTTGTTATTGCTGCAACAAACAGGCTTGATACATTAGATGAAGCTCTTTTAAGACCTGGAAGATTTGACAGACATATCGAGGTAAACCTTCCTGATGTTAAAGATAGAGAAAAAATATTAAATCTATATTTAAAGGACAAGCCACTTGCTGAAGATGTGGATATAAGTAAAATTGCCAAAACTACAGTATATTTTTCAGGTGCAAAGCTTGAAAATCTTGTTAATGAAGCTGCGATAATAGCAGTAAAGGAAAACTCACCAAATATTACTATGGAACACCTTGACCGTGCACTATCTATAGTTATTGCTGGTGCAGAAAAGAAAAATAAAGATGTAATTTCAGAACTTGATAGAAAAATTACAGCATACCACGAAGCTGGACATGCTCTTGTTTCAAAACTTACAGGAAACTCAAACGTAAGAAAAATAACAATTATACCAAGCACAAAGGGTGCAGGTGGATATACTTTAACAGTTCCAAAGGATACAAACTATCA
>JAOAAJ010000020.1 GCA_026418935.1 Caloramator sp.
TAGGGCTGATTTTACATCATCTATTTCATCTTTTGTTTTGTTAATTAACTTTATCTTTTCAAAATTTTTTAGAAGAGCTCTTCTATAATAGGGCATTATTTCATCTAATATTTTTTTATTAAATATTAAATTTTCATTTGACATACTGTTTACCTTATCTATTAGTTCCTTAAGTACTCTATTGTTTTCTCTTTTTAAATTTGTAAGTTTCAAAAAAGCCTCCCTTATATTATCAGTCTTTTCTAAACCCTCTGCCTTGAGTGCATCAAGGGCTACAAGCATTTTTTCAAAGTCCTTCTCTTCTCTTTTTAGCTGTTTTTCCTCTGTAACTGCCTTTGGGATACCACCGCTGAATATATCATCAAATAGAACTTCAAATTGATACGCAAGATAGGAGAGTTCTTTTATATCTTTCTGGTCGTCTATCTTTTCCCCATTATCTATAATGTATATATATCCATTTACAGTCTGGCGTACACTCCCCAAAAAAACTTTATTAAACTGTATTTCTCTATAGAGCTGACCTTTATATTCAATAGGCATTGAAACTCGTGCAACCTCGTGTTTTTTTATGTATTTATCTGATATTTCTTTAAACTTACCTTCTGGCTTAGTAAAAACAAGCATAGTTATCCTCCCTTATGTAAATTGATATCATCATTTTACCACAATATTTTTATTTTTCCAATTAATTATTTTTATAAGTGATATGCCTATGAATGCACCTGCAGAATCTATTAATACATCTAATGCTCTTGCTCCTCTGCCTGGAACGAAATATTGATGTACTTCATCTGATATTGCATATATAGAACAAAATATTACTGAAACTAAGAATTTATTTTTTAAATTGTTATTTTTAATATACATAAATACCAAACTTCCTAAAAACATATATAAAAAGAAATGGACATATTTTGTTACAAAAAATCCGAACGTGCTCTGCCTAATTTTTTATCTATATCTTTACCTGTTATCACTTTTACTGTTTCTATTATATTTCTATTTCTTTTATCTGATATATTGGCTGGTTCTGAGGATAAGTAAAATATAACCCCCATGTAAATTAGTAGTAATAATAATAAACTTTTTTCTTCATATCCTTTTTCTCCATTATTATTTTACTTATATGATTGACATATTTTTGTAATATTATAACAATTAAATTATCTACCCAAGCCGTTTCAAAAACAAAAAAGTCATCCTTTTTCGGATGACTTTTTATGCTTATTTCATAAACTTATCTATTGACCAACTATATAATATGGTGCTGGGTCTACAGGTGTACCATTTTTTCTTATCTCAAAATGAAGGTGTGGGCCTGATGAAAGTCCTGTATTTCCTGATTTTCCAATCATCTGCCCTTTTTCAACAACTTGTCCTACTGAAACTGATATTCTTGAAAGATGGGCATATGTTGAAGTTAATCCATTTCCGTGATCTATAATAACAACATTGCCATAGCTTGACATATATTGAGCTATAATCACTTCACCCTCTGCCATAGAATAAATTGGTGTTCCTGTTGGAACGGCAATGTCCATACCATTGTGCATTCTTGCATATCCAAGAACAGGATGCATTCTCATACCAAAAAGAGACGTTACTCTTGGAATATAACCTAAGTCACTTACTTTAATAATACCTGTTTTTGATAGGTTACCAAATTTATTTTTGCTTGTCCTTGACTGAATTTGTTTTATTTGCTTTTCAAGTAATTTTGATTCTTCTTCTTCTGCTTTTAATACTTTTTCTAAATATGACTTGTCCTTTTCTAATTTATCATACAGCCTTCTTTGTTCACTGCAGGCTACATCAAGCTCTGCCTTTTGTGAAGAATATTCATTTTGCATATTCAAAAGGCTCTGCTCTTTTTCTCTTACTTCCTTTACCTTGTTTTCTATTTCAACCTTTTTTTCATATATTGATTGTAAAATATTTCTGTCATTTTCTACTATTGCCTTAATTATCTCAGCTCGTCCAATAAAATCTGCAAAACTCTGTGACTCAAAAAGCACTTCCAATATGCTTGTAGGTCCATTCATATACATAACCTTTATTCTTTCTCTATACAATTCCTGTTGTTCTTCAAATTCCTCTTCTAATTTTTTTATTTCTTGATTTAGCTGTTTTATATTCCTTCTTGTCTCTATTATTTGGTTATCTAATCTTTCTATATTATTTTGCAAATTTTCTATTTTAGCATTAAGATTGTTTATCTCCTTTTCTACATCCTCCTGCTTATCCTTTACATCTGCAATTTTATCCTTTAAGTTTTCTATATTTTTCTTTGTTTCATTTAATTGCTTTTGTTTTTCCTTTAATTCATCGGCATAAGCAAAAGTAGAAGAAAGTGCAAACAATGTCAGCATTATAACGATAATAAACCTATTTTTCAAAAACCATCCCCCCAAACCAATTTTATACTATGAGAAATCTTCTTAAAGATATATAACTTCCAAAACCTCCAATTATTGTTCCAAGAAGACTAAATTGCCACCATACTTGTTTTACAGCTTCCTTTGGTGGGACCAAAGTAAATACCATTATATTTTGTTGAATTGCATTTGCTGCGTAAGTATATGCATTTTCTACTATAAATGCAGCTATGAATCCACCAACAAGTCCTAAAAGAAGTCCTTCTAATATAAATGGCCATCTTATAAACCAATCCGTTGCACCAATTACCTTCATTATATTTATTTCTCTTTTTCTTGCAAAAACAGTCAATTTTATTGTATTTGATATTAAGAAAATAGATATTGTACCTAATATTATCATTAATACTGTTGAAGAATATCTAACTATCTTTACTATCTTAGATATTGTTTGTACTGTTTTTTTAGCATCTTTGACTTTTAGTATGCCTTCTAATTGAGCTATTCTTGGGCTAACATATTCAACGCTGTCTGGGCTATCAACCTTTATTATAAAGGATGCTGGAAGTGGATTTGATTCTTCAAGGCCCTTTGCAAGGTCCTTATTTTCTCCAAGCTGTTCCTTAAACTTTTCAAGGGCCTTTTCCTTTGATTCAAATTCAACACTTACAACGCCCTGTATATCTCTTATTTTTCTCTCAAGCTCCTGTTGTTTTAAAGTTGTAACATCATCCTTTAAAAAGGCTGTAATTTCAATCATATCCTCAACATTTGCTGCAAAACGATTTACGTTTATTGCAAGTGCCATAAATATACCAAGTATAAATAGTGTTGCTGCAACAGTTGTAATTGATGCAAGACTCATTATTCTATTTCTATATACACTCTTTAATGCTTCTTTTATATAGTACTTTATCGTATTAATCCTCATATCCGTAAACACCTCTTTGCTGATCTCTTACTATTACTCCCTTTTCTATTGCTATAACTCTTTTTTTCATTTTATCAACTAAGTCCTTCGCGTGGGTTACCATAAGAACTGTTGTACCACTTTTGTTTATATCATTTATTAAAGCCATAATCTCTTGTGCAGTATCTGGATCTAAGTTTCCTGTTGGCTCATCACAAATTAAAAGTTTTGGATTGTTAACAATTGCTCTTGCAATTGCTACCCTTTGCTGTTCTCCACCTGATAGTTGATGTGGGTAATTTTTTTGTTTGCTGTATAAACCAACCATATCTAATACTTGAGGTACCCTCTTTTTTATATCCTTATGGCTTGCCTCTACTATTTGCATCGCAAATTCTACATTTTCATATACTGTTTTATCAGGAAGAAGCCTAAAATCTTGAAACACTACTCCTATGCTTCTTCTGTAATGTGGAATTTCTTTTCTTTTTAGTTGTGTTATGTTTATATTGTTAACTACTATATCTCCACTTGTAGGTTCGATTTCCTTCATTAGAAGCTTTAAAATTGTTGATTTACCTGCACCACTTGGTCCAACCAAAAACACAAATTCCCCTTTTTGTACTTTAAAGCTGACGTTTGATAGTGCTATATGGTTG
>JAOAAJ010000113.1 GCA_026418935.1 Caloramator sp.
ATGTGAATTAAACCAATTACTGGTATTCACATTTCACCTTTTATTTTTAAAGTTTTACAAAAAAATAACGATAAAAATAATGTCGAAAAAAGAAAATTAATGTTGAAAAATGTTATAATAGAAAAGCAATTTAGGATAAAAAGGAGGAATCCTTATGTATATAAAGAAAAAGCTCCCTTTATTTATGGCACTACTTGTTTCTATACCACTAATTGTATTAACGGTAACTATATATTATTATTCATCAAGGCAGTTAATAGATATAAATAAATCCAAAATAAGCGAAGTAGTTAAGGTTGAAGCTGAAAATATATCTGTTATTTTAAGTATTTTTTCTGGTGAAATAGAGAATATAGCTCAAAACAAAAAGATAAGGGATTTTATTATAAATAGAGATGAAAAAAGTAAGCAAGATGCATATGAGTATATAAAAAATAAAAGTGAAATAGAGAGTATGAGTTACTTGTCTGAATTTAGAAATTTTATTTTAAAGCCTAAATTAAAATATAAATCTGTGATATTAACAAGTAGAGGAGAAGTATTATTAGATACCGATTCTAACCAGTTTATTCCACAAAATATAAATGAACAAATAATGCAAAATGTTCGTAAAAATAGAGTTTTTATGAAGCCAATTTACACAGATAAATACAATTCTAAACTTCTAATAGCAGTACCAGTTGTGGATGATAAAAACAATAACATATTAGGTGTATATTGTGCATTCTTTGATATTGATGAAATAGGGTTTAAATTCTTTAATTATGAGATAGGTAAAAGTAGATATACCTATATAGCAGATTTAAATGGTACAATACTATACCATCCAGACATAGATAGAATAGGAACAAAGGTAGAAAATGAGCTTTTAAATAACATAATAAATAAAATTAATAATGGTGAAAAAATAGAAGAATATAGCGGTATTTATGAATACAGAGGAATAAAAAAGTTTATGGCATTAAAATATATTAAGTCTACAGGGTGGATAATTGTTGTAGCACAGGATTTAAGTGAAATAATTTCAGTTTCAAGAAATATAACAGGGATATCTATCTTGCTTCTTATAACCTTTATAATTATATCTATACGCTTTGGTATAAAATTTTCTGCTACAATAACAACACCACTTACAAATCTTATGAATGCGATGAAGGCAACAGAAGAAGGTCACTTAGAACAACAGTTTATATATAACAATGAAGATGAGTTTGGAAGTTTAAGCAAGACATATAACAGTATGATAAATAGGCTGAAAAATAATTATACTGAACTTGAGGCACTATATGAGGAGCTTGCAGCAACAGAAGAAGAATTAAGAGTTCAGTATGACAATTTAATAAATTCAGAGGAAAAGTTAAGGATTAGTGAAGAGAGGTATAGAATAGCACTTGAGGCTGGTAAGAATGGTATATTTGAGTGGAATTCTAAAGATGATGAACTATATCTATCAGACCAATTTAAAATACTCTTAGGATATAATTTTAAGGAAATAAAAATTAGAGATTTAATAGATAAAATTGTATTAGAGGAAGATAAAGAAATACTATATTCATCATATAGAGAACATATAGAAGGAAGAAAAACTTGTATAGAGTGTGAGATAAGGGTTAATACTGGATATGGGATCATTAGGTGGATGTATATAAAAGGAAGGGTTATAAATGCAAAGTCTGATGAAAAAATTATAGCTGGGGCTATGATGGATATTACAGAACGAAAAGAGTATGAAGAAGATATAAAATATCTGGCGTATTATGATACATTAACAGATTTACCAAACAGAAGATATTTTATAGAGGAGTTAGAAAAGGAGATAAAACACATAGAGAATAAAAAGCTTGCAGTATTACTGCTTGACTTAGATAACTTTAAGAAGGTAAACGATACATTAGGTCACGACAAGGGGGATGCACTTTTAAGAAAGGTTGCATCAGTATTAAAAAAATATATAGATGAAAATGTTTTTGTTGCAAGGTTTGGAGGAGATGAATTTTTAATTTTATTGAGACGTTTTTCAGATTTAAAGGAAATAAAGAATTTTTCAAATAGAATTATTGACGACTTAAAGGAAGGAATAGATGTAATAGGTAAGAACATATATACCACAACAAGTATAGGAATAGCCTTGGTTCCTGATGATGGTGAAAATGTAAGTGATATAATTAAAAATGCTGATACTGCGATGTACAAGGCAAAATCAGAGGGTAAAAATAGATATGTATTCTTTAGTAGTGAAATGATCGAGGAGCTTGAGAGAAAGATAGAAATTGAAAAGATTTTAATAGAATGTCTGAAAAACAAGGAATTTAAGCTTGTTTATCAGCCACAGGTTTCCTCTAAAACTGGTGAAGTTCATGCCTTTGAAGCTCTAATTAGATTAAAAAATCATAATATATCTCCTGCATTGTTTATCCCTGTTGCTGAAGAAACAGGCCTAATAGTTGATATAGGTTACTTTGTAATTGATGAAGCAGCAAGACAGATAAGGGAGTGGATGGATAAGGGGATAGAAGTAAAGCCTGTTGGAGTAAATGTTTCTGCAGTTCAGCTAAGGGATGAAGGATTTGTTAATAAAATAAAAGAGATAATAAAAAATTACTCGATACAACCAGAGCTACTTAAGATAGAGATAACAGAGAGTGCATTAATGGAAGACAAAGAGAGAAATATAAACATAATCGAACAACTAAAGGAGATAGGAATTCAAATAGCAATAGATGATTTTGGGACAGGCTATTCCTCATTAAATTATTTAACCTTTATACCTGCAGACTATATAAAGCTTGATAAAACCTTTATAGATAAGATGTTTGCAAAGGAAGGTAAAAGGGAAGTTTTAGATGGAATAACATTTTTAGCCCATCAGCTTAATTTGAAGGTTGTAGTTGAAGGAATTGAGGATAGAGAACAGTTCAACTATCTAAAGTCTAAGGGATGTGATTTTATGCAGGGCTAT
>JAOAAJ010000047.1 GCA_026418935.1 Caloramator sp.
ACATCTTTAAAACCGAGTAAGTTTTTGATAAAATTATTATTGTGCACTTGTTGGATGCCTCCTTTCAAATTTGTGTGTGTAATTTTATTTTATCAGGCATCTAAACAGGTGCATATTTTTTTTGTAAAAAAAATATGCTGGAGCTACGCCCCAACATTTATTATAGAACCTAAAATAATTTATGATTAAAAAAGGAGGGACTTGATAAGTGATATGGCTGCCATATCACTTATAATCCCTCCTTTATTTTCCCCATAACGCCCAAATGGTCACGCTGGGGTTGATTCAGCATTAATTATTTCAAGGTGTTTGTAGATGAAATTTGCAACACCATCTTCATTGTTAGTTAGTGTAACAAAGCGACACAATCTTTTTATTTCTTTTTCTGCATTTCCCATAGCAACGCTGATACCAGCCTTTTTAAACATAGATACGTCATTAAAATTGTCTCCAAAGGCAATTACATCATCAAGCCTAATATTTAAATATTTTGCAAGATATTCAAGGGCATTACCCTTTGATGCATCCTTTGAAACCATTTCAAAGTTATACTTATGGGATATAACAGAGGATAGTCCTTTAAAATTTTTAGCATATTCTCTTCCATAGTTTAATTTTTTTTCATCAAAGGACATAGCAGAAATACAACAAAATTCCAAGTCTGAATTTATAAGTTCTATAGCATCGTTAAAGTACTTAATTCCATATTGTGAAAAAATTAAGTTCATTGTTATATCAATATATTCTTTTGTTATTTTAGGATTGTTGCTTTTTGCTAATTTATAATCCTCTTTTATTGTATTTTCAAAATCACGATGTAAATATACATTTTTATCAGTTAGTAGCTGAAAGAAGAAATTGTTGTCTATTAACCAATTGATAGCAGTTTTAAGTTCATCCTTTGGAACAGTCCAGCTCTTTAGCTTTTTACCATCTATACTATGGACTGTAGAGCCATTTCCTGAAATTATATGTGCTTCAATATTAGCTTTTTTTAATATATTTAATACATCCGTATATATCCTTCCAGTTGCAATTGCAACTTCATATCCATTTTCCTTTGCAGCTCTCAAGGCCTTTACATTTTCTTTGCTTATTTCGTGATTAGAATTAAGCAAAGTACCGTCTAAATCAGAAACAATAAGCTTCAATTAAATCCCTCCATCACTTTGCTATAATAAGATTCACTCCATTTTCCTTTAGTGTTTTTATAAAAGTTTCATTTGGACTTTCATCGGTAATTATAATATCTATATCAGACAAACTGCACACCCTAAAGGCAGCAGTGTTACTAAACTTTTTATGGTCAGCCAATACAATAGTCTCCTTTGACTGCTTTATTATGCCTTGCATAACAGCAGCATCCTCATCATCAGCAACAAATATCCCATTCTTTGTTATTGCAAGTGCACCTAAGAAGGCCTTATCTGCAAAATAGTTAGAGAGCATATTTATTGTGTTGTGCCCATACAAAAACCTGTGTTCTTGGTTAAGCTTTCCACCTAATAAAATAGTTTTTACTTTTGCCTTAGAAGATAATACATCTGCAACGTTTATTGAATTTGTAATAACGTTACAATCAATATCCTCCATAAATTCTGCACAGGCTTGAACGGTTGTTGATGTATCCAGTATAACTGTATCTCCCTCTTTAATTAGTGAAGCGGCTGTTTTTGCAATTTTGTGCTTTTCTTCAACATCAAAGTGAAGCCTCTCTGTATATGGTTTTATCTTTTCGTGGGCAAGAGGCAAAATTGCTCCCCCGTGTGTTCTAACAATTAGTCCCTTTTTTTCAAGATTAACTAAATCTCGTCTTGCTGTATCTCTTGATACGTTATATAGTTTACAAATTTCCTCAACACTTATTCTCTTGTTTTCTTTAAGATATTCTAATATATGTTGCATTCTTTCTTCTTGGTACATAACCCACCTCGGTAAATATTTTACAATTTTATTTTAATGCATTGTAAGCAAGATGTCAATGAAATATAAGTAATTATAAGTAAATGACTGAAGATAATATTCTTTAGTTTAAACCAACTTTTTAAATTTGTATTTACTTAAATTTGTATTATAATAGGGATTGAATAGTTTAACAAAATAAGTTATAAGGATGCCAGTTAAAAAGTGAGGTATCAAATATGATTTACATATCAACTGCAATGTATATAGAGGCACAGGAGTTTATTAAAAAATTAGGTTTAAAAAGAGATAATAGTATAAATAAATTTGAGGTATTTAAGAATGATGAAGTTGTATTAGTAATAACAGGTGTAGGAAAAGTTAAGTCTGCAGTTGCCTTAACATATCTTTTAGCAAGACAGGAGATTACACCAAATGACCTTTACATAAACTTTGGTGTGTGTGGTACAAGGGATAGACAAGTTTCTCAAGGAGAGGTATTTTTGTGTAACAAAATAATGGATAACGATACCAAGTTCACCTTTTATCCAGACATATTATTTAAGCATCCTTTTAAAGAGGCAGGCATTGAGACCTTTTCAACTGTAGTTGTTGAAGAGAAGGCTCAAGAGCCTTTAGTTGATATGGAGGCATCAGCCCTATATCAGGCTGCATCGGTATTTTTTAAGCCTCATCAAATATTTTTTATTAAGGCAGTGTCAGACTATTTAAATACAGAAAATATAGATAAGGATTTTATATCAAATATTATAGAAAAAAATGTGGATAAAGTTATTGAATGGTTAAACCATATAAAAGATAATTTTCATTACGGTAGAGAAGTTTTAACGCAGTATGAAGAGGAGCTTATAAAAAAGGTATCAGAAAACTTAAAGATGTCTGCTACTATGGAAAATGAATTTAAGCAGCTTATTGTTTATTATAAACTTTTAGATAATGATATAACTGAACTTCTAAATACTTATTTAAAAGTTGAATGTAAATCAAAAAACGAAGGGAAGATGCATCTTGCAGAGCTTAAAAGAAGGATTGTTAAATAGAGCCTTTTCCCATATTTATGTAGAAAAAAGGGCAATGGAATATAATTTGACAAAGGAAATACTAAAAAGGTTAGAGGGGTCAAAAATAATTGAGATAGAGCATTATAAGGATGTATTTTCAAGAGCTAATCAAGATTTCTATCTTCAAAAAAAGAGCCCAAAGCTTATACTTGCGGTAAAAAACAACAATTTAATATATAAAGGTGCAGAGGTTTGTGAAGACTTTGGAAATAAACATTTTTACTATACTTCAATTATGATGAACTGTATATACGACTGCGAATACTGTTATCTGCAGGGGATGTATACATCTTCAAATATTGTTATTTTTGTTAATATAGATGACTATTTTAAAGAGGTAGAGGAACTTTTAAAGATGCATCCAGTATATCTTTGCATCTCCTATGATACAGACCTTTTGGCCTTTGAGGGATTGACAAACTATGTTAGGGAATTTGTAAAATTTGCAAAGGTAAATAAGGATTTAACAATAGAAATAAGGACAAAGAGTGCAAATTTCAGTTTAATAAGGGATATTGAGCCTCAAGATAATGTAATTTTGGCTTGGACTCTTTCGCCAGATGGAGTAATAGAAAAGTACGAACACAGAACACCAAATTTGAAAAGAAGGGTTGAAAGTATAAAGGAGGCAGTAGATAGGGGTTGGAGAGTGAGACTTTGCTTTGACCCAATACTTTACATTAAAAATTGGAGAGAAGAGTATAGAGTTTTAGTGGAAGAGGTTTTTAGTAAAATAGATGCAGATAAAATATACGATGTAAGTATAGGACTTTTTAGAGTTTCAAAGGATTATCTAAAGAGAATGAGAAGACAAAGGCCAGACTCAATTGTTTTAAATTTTCCCTATGATTCAGTAGAGGGAGTATGTAGCTATGATAAGGAACTTTCAGAGAATATGATAGGGTATGTATATAGTTTGGTTGGAAAGTATGTTGATAAGAAAAAAATATATATATGAAGGGATGATAGGATGAAGGCTGCTATTGTAACAGGAGCATCATCGGGAATAGGATTTGAAATAAGTAAAGTTTTAATAGAAAAGGGTTTTAAGGTATATGGATTTGGTAGAGATTTTTCAAAAGTAGATTATGAAAATGAAAATTTTATAAAGGTAGTTTTAAATTTGATGGATATAGATTCTCTTTGTGAAAAAGTAAAGGAAATACGCAAAAAAGAAGAGGTATCTATATTAGTAAACAATGCTGGAGTTGGATATTTTGGTCCCCACGAAGAACTAAATCCCAAAAAGATAGATGAAATGGTAAAGACTAATTTAGAAGTTCCTCTAATTTTAACACAGCAGCTTCTTAGGGATTTAAAGAAAAATAAGGGGTATATAATAAACATATCTTCTATAACAGCAAAAAAATCAAGTACCTATGGTTGTGCCTATGCAGCAACAAAGGCAGGGCTTACTCATTTTGCAAATAGCCTATTTGATGAAGTGAGAAAATATGGGGTAAAGGTTGTAACAATTCATCCTGATATGACAAAGACAAACTTCTATAGAAGTGCAAATTTCAAAGAGGGGCAAGAGGAGGATACCTACATAGAAGCCAGAGAAGTTGCAGATTTTGTGGATTTTGTTTTATCCCAAAGGGAAGGAATAGTGGTAACGGATGTGACACTAAAGCCTCAAAGACATATGATAATGAAAAAAAATGAGACAAAAGGTTTTTAATCCTTTTGTCTCATTTTTACACCTTATTTCTAATCTTAAGTGGGATTCCCATTCTCTTTGCTATCTCTTGGCATCTTTGTATTTGAGTTTCATCTAAAACATCTACTACAGAAAAGACTACTTCATTAATATATTTCTTTGCTTCTTCTGCAAATTTTAATACTGCCTCAAAGGATTGAATCCCAAAGAAAGAATTTGTAATATTTAAATACTCCTCTTTTGATGGTGCATTTAGGCTTATAGAAATAGAATCTACTAATCCATTTAAAAGATGAGCGGTAGCCTTTTTATGTATTAGGTCTGATAGTCCATTTGTGTTAATTCTTATTTTTATATTTGAAATAGAGCGTATGTATTTACATACTTCAATAACAGTATCAAGCCTATATAAAGGCTCACCAAAACCACAGAATACAACTTCTTTGTATTTTGATAGGTCGTACTTTTTAATTTCTCCAATTATCTCATCAAGACTTGGTTCGTGGTCAAGCCATAGGCTTCCTTCTTCTGTAAGGGCATCATATTCATCCCTAACACAAAATACACATCTACAGGGGCATTTGTTTGTGATATTAAGATATAACGAGCTTCCCATTGTATATACTATAGCCATAATAACACCTCAAAATATTAAA
>JAOAAJ010000084.1 GCA_026418935.1 Caloramator sp.
TTTACAAGCATCTAAAAGTTGCATAACAAAATTTAACAATAGTATTTTACCATAAGGGGACTTTTAACCCCTAAGATTGGATAAATATTGCTACGCATTTATATTTGTCCATAACTGGTAATTTGATTTTTAAAATTGCCTATCTAAAGCTAATAAAATTAAATTTTAATAGTAATAAAATAGCAGGCTTTAAGCCTGTTATTTTTTACAAAAATAGAACATATATAAGTATGAAAAATATAGTAATAAAAAGGTTTCGAATATATTCTAATTTGTAATAAATGAAGAAAATTTTCATAAATAAAAATACATATTGAAAAAAGTTTTATAATATAATATAATGATAATAAGAAAAATTCATAATTTTTCAAAAGAGGAGAATGATTATGGGAAATTATTTAACTAAAATAAGACAAGCAATAGATTCATATACACAGGTTGAAAGAAAAATTGCTGAAAATATATTAAGCGATCCAAAAAAATTTATAAGGATGTCAATAACAGACTTTGCAAATGAATGTGGGGTTAGTGAAGCTTCTGTAGTTAGATTTTGTAAAAGTATTGGATTGAAGGGATATCAAGAATTTAAAATAGCTATATCTCTTGATATTGCAAATGCAGAAGAAAAAAAGGTAATACACGAAAAGATAACAGAGGATGATAGTATTGATGATATCGTAACAAAAATATCAAATTATAACATATCTGCGATACAAGATACTTTAAAAGTATTAGATTATTATGAATTAGAAAGAGCAATTGATTTTATATGTGAGTCAAGAAGAATAATTTTATTTGGAATAGGGGCTTCTGCAATAGTTGCAATGGACGCACAACATAAATTCGCAAGAATTAATATAGATACTGTATTTTATCAAGATTCACATATGCAAATAACTATGGCAGCAAATGCAAAACCAGATGATGTTGTGATAGGTATTTCAAATTCAGGTAGAACACAAGAAATTTTAAAGTGTATGAAGCTATCTAAAGAAAATGGTGCAAAAACGGTGTGTATTACTCAATATGGAAATTCACCTATTACTGAGTATTCAGACGTAAAATTGTATACAGCAGCTGTTGAAACAAATTTAAGAAGTGGTGCTATGGCATCAAGAATAGCACAACTCAATTTAATAGATTTAATTTTTGTAGGTACTTGCTGTAGAAATTTAGATTCCGCAATAAATAGTATTACAAAGACCAGAGAAGTTTTAAAAGATACCAGATTCTAATTAAAATTAAATATAAATAAGGGGGATGCATTATGAGTAATCAAAACTTATCACCTAGGCAATTAGCCCAGGACATCTTATTAAATGTTGGAGGAAAGGAAAATATTAAATCTGTTGCCTACTGTATGACGAGGTTAAGAATTGAAACAAATGATTTATCAAAGGTTGATGAAAAGACAATCAGAGCTTTAAATGGTGTTTTAGGATTTGTAAAACAAGACAATCAGATTCAAGTAATATTAGGTCCAGGTAGAGTAATTAAAGTAGCAAAAGAAGTAAGTGAAATTACAGGTTTAGAACTTGGTGAAGTTGATGAAGCAGCAGTAAAAAAAGAAGAAATTAAGAGAAAGAATTCTACTCCATTTAAGAATTTATTAAAGAAAATATCAAACATATTTATTCCTTTGATTCCTGCTTTTATTGCATGTGGTTTAGTTATGGGTATAAATAATATCATTGTTAAATTTAACCCAGAATTTGCTAAAACAACAATTGGAGGTATATTTGGAGTAATAGGTGGTGCAGTATTTTCAGGTATAAACTTATTTGTTGGTGTTAATGCAGCAAAAGAGTTTGGTGGTTCACCAATGTTAGGCGGTACTATGGCAGCTATAATATCTTCTGCATCATTAGCAAATGTAACAATGAATGGTAAACCACTTGTTCCAGGACGAGGTGGAATAATTGCAGTTCTTTTAGTTGTAGCATTTAGTAGCTGGGTTGAGAGAAAAATAAGAAAGTACATACCAGAAGTTTTAGATTTATTTATTACACCATTATTGACTGTTTTGATTTCAGGTATAGTAGCAATATTTGCACTTCAACCACTTGGAGCATTAATTTCTGATTCAATTGGTGCTGCTGTTAAGGTAGCTATAAAAGATGGTGGTGCTATTACTGGATTTATATTAGGAGGTACATTCCTACCACTTGTTATGACAGGATTACATCAGGGATTAACTCCTATACATGAAGATTTATTAAAGACAACTGGAGAAAACTTGTTATTACCAATACTTGCAATGGCAGGTGCTGGACAAGTGGGTGCTGCATTGGCGGTTTATGTAAAAACAAAAAATGCGAGATTAAAAAAGACAATTTTATCTGGTCTTCCTGTTGGTATATTAGGAGTAGGAGAACCACTAATTTATGGTGTTACACTTCCATTAGGTAAGCCATTTTTAGGGGCTTGTATTGGTGGAGCATTTGGAGGAGCATTTAATGCTTTTATGAAGGTTGCTTCTTTAAGTATGGGACTATCAGGATTACCACTTGCAGCATTAATAAAGCCAGGTTCAGTTGGTTATTATTTAATGGGTGTTTTGATTGCGTATATAACTGGATTTGCAGCAACATATATTATTGGTTTTGAAGATTTAGAAGAATAAAATATTTTAAGATATTAGAGAATTAAGCGAAAGCTTAATTCTCAGATTTTTTAAAGAGGTGTTATTATGAGCAAGGGCATTTCTGTTTACTTAGGTTTAGGTTATTCTGTTGAACAATTAATAGATTATATTAATAAGGCAAGTCATTTTGGTTTTACAAAGGTATTTACTTCTTTACATATACCAGAAGCAAATTACAAAAATTTTATGACTGAATTAAGGTTGGTATTAAATGAATGTAAAAGAAACAATATGGATGTATCTGTAGATATTTCTCCAAATACGTTAAAGTTTTTAAACTTAGATTTAGAGAGTTTATTAAAATTAAAAGACTTGGGAATAAATAGAATATGTGTTGATTTTGGTTTTACAGATAGAGAAATAGCTTTATTATCTAAAAAGTATGATGATTTGATAATTGAGATTAATGCAAGTACTATTACTGAAGAATTTTTAAATAATTTAAATAAATATGATGCAAACTTTAAAAATATAAACGCATTTCATAATTATTATCCAAGACAAAATACAGGGCTTTCAATAGAAACGTTTAATAAAAAGAATAAAATATTAAAAGAGTATGGAATAGGCATTTCAGCTTTTATTCCGAGTAATATAAATAAGCGTGGGCCAATATATGAGGGACTTCCTACGTTAGAAATGCATAGATTCAAAAAACCTCATATTGCAGCAAAGCACCTTTATGCTTTAGGAGTAGATAACATTTATTTTGGTGATTTTATTCCATCTGATGAAGAACTAAAGACAGTAGGAGAAGTAGATGAGGATATATTAGTTTTAAGACTAGAGACTTTAAATAATAGTAAATTAGAAAATAAGATTATATTTGATTATATACATCAAAATAGATTAGATGAAGCTCAGGATGTAATAAGGTCAACAGTATATCGAGATACCCAGCAATCAATAGAGGCAAACAATAATCTAAATAGAGAATATGGAAGTGTTACAATAGATAATAAATATTATCTTAGATATTCAGGAGAGCTTCAAATTTGCAAAAAAAATTTACCAAAAGATGATAGAGTAAATGTTGTTGCTAAAGTAATTGAAGAAGAATTATTTTTAATTGATTATATAAAGGAAGGAACAAGGTTTAGGTTTATAAAATAATTAACTAGAATGGAGTGAATTAAATGGACAAAATAAACTTAGGACATCTTATAACAGAATCAATAAATCCAAATACAAAGGATATAGATAGAGTAAGTACATTGGATATGGTTACTATGATAAATGAAGAAGACAAAAAGGTAGCATTTGCAATAGAAAAGGAGAAGGAAAGTATTGCAAAGGGGATTGATTTGATAGCAGAAAGGTTATTAGAGGGTGGAAGATTAATATATGTAGGTGCTGGTACAAGTGGAAGGCTTGGGATATTAGATGCTTCAGAGTGTCCTCCAACCTTTGGAGTTGATTATGAATTAGTACAGGGTGTTATTGCTGGTGGAAATACAGCAATGTTTAAAGCTGTTGAAGGTGCAGAAGATGATGAAGAGCTTGGGAAAAAAGATATGATGGATAAAAATTTAAATGAAAAGGACGTTGTTTGTGGCATTGCAGCATCTGGAAGAACTCCATATGTTATAGGTGCAATGAAATATGCAAAGGAAGTAGGTGCTCTAACAATTGCAGTAAATATGAATAAAAAGAGCGTAATGAATGAATTTGCAGATGTTGCAATTTCCGTTGAGGTTGGACCTGAAGTTATAATGGGCTCAACAAGGATGAAGGCAGGAACAGCCCAAAAGATGATATTAAATATGTTATCAACTGGAACGATGATAAAGCTTGGTAAAGTTTATCAAAATCTAATGGTGGATGTTCAGGCATCAAATAAAAAATTATATGAAAGAGCAAAAAGAATAGTTAAAATTGCAACAGGTGAAGATGATTTGGTAATTGAAAGTATTTTAGACAAAACAGATTATAATGTAAAACTAAGTATATTAATGATAAAAACAGGCCTTAAAAAGGAAGAGGCACAGAAGCTTTTAGAAAAGAATAGAGGATATATTGCAAAGGCACTAAAAGAATATGAAGAAGGATTGATATGATGAAGGCTATTATAAATGGCAAAATAATAACTGAAAGAGATGTACTTAAAGGAAAAGCTTTGATTTTTGATGAAAAGATTGTTGATATTGTGGATGAGAAAAAAATAAATGAAAGTGACTATGAAGTAATAGATGCTTTAGGCAACTACGTATCGCCAGGTTTTATAGACATACACATACACGGCTCAGGTGGAAGCGATACAATGGATGCAAGTTTTGAGGCACTTCAAAACATAAGTAAAACTATTACAAGATGTGGAGTTACAGCATTTTTACCAACAACTATGACAATGTTAAAGGACAGTATATATAGAGCACTTGAAAATATAAAAAACAATAAAGATAAGGTAGCGGGAGCAAAGGTATTAGGTGTACATTTAGAAGGCCCCTTTATAAGCAAAAAATACAAAGGGGCACAGGATGAAAAATACATTATTCCTCCAAGCTATGATTTTATTAAGGACTATCTGGATGTAATAAAGATTATAACAATGGCACCAGAGGTGGATGAAGAGTTTAAATTTATAGATTGTTTATCAAAAAATAAAGATATAGTTCTTTCTATGGGGCATACAAGCTGTAGCTATGAAGTTGCTTTAAATTCTATAGAAAAAGGGATAAGCCACGCAACACACACCTTTAATGCAATGAGCTTCTTTAATCACAGAGAACCTGGGGCTGTTGGTGCAGTATTTAATACAGATATAACGTGTGAAGTAATTGCTGATTTTGTACATGTTCATCCTGAAGCATTAAGGCTGCTACTTAAAATAAAAGGAATAGACAAAGTAGTGCTAATAACAGATTCAATGAGGGCAGGATGTATGGATGAGGGTGTGTATGATTTAGGTGGACAGAAGGTCTATGTAGATAAAACTTCTGCAAGACTTGAAGATGGAACACTGGCAGGTAGTATTCTTACATTAAATAAGGCTGTGTATAATGTTAAGAATAGATTGGGATTAAATATGGTTGATGTTGTTAAGATGGCATCTTTAAATCCAGCAAAGGTAATTAAAGAGGATAGTAAGGTTGGTAGTATAGAAAAAGGAAAAAATGCAGATATTATAATTTTCAATGAAGATATAGATATTAAGTTGACAATAATAGAGGGCAAAATTGTCTTTGTAGCATAGCCTGGGAGGGGTTTTTTATGAGAATAATTGTTACAGAAAACTATGATGAATTAAGCAAAAAGGCAGCAGATATAGTTGCAAGCCAGCTAATTTTAAAACCAAAAAGTGTAATAGGGTTTGCAACAGGAGGAACTCCTATTGGTATGTATAGGGAAATTGTAAAAATGTATCGTGAAGGAAAGTTTACTTTTAAGGATGTAACTACGTTTAATTTAGATGAATATTACGGGCTTGATAGAGAAAATCCACAGAGCTACTATTTTTATATGATGGAACATCTGTTTAAACATGTGGATATTGATGAAAATAACATCAACATTCCAAATGGAAGGGCAGAGAACATTGAAAAGGAATGTATAGAATATGAAGAAAAGATTGAAAAGGCAGGAGGAATAGACCTTCAGATTTTAGGAATAGGTAAAAACGGGCATATTGGGTTTAATGAACCAGATGTTAAGTTTGAAGCAAAAACACATCTTGTAAGGCTTGATGAAGATACTATAAAAGCAAATTCAAGATTTTTTAATTCAATAGATGAGGTACCGACAAAAGCAATAAGTATGGGCATAAAGACAATAATGCATGCAAGAAAGATTGTTCTTTTAGCATCAGGTAAACAAAAGGCAGAGATAATTGAAAAAATGGTAAATGGTCCTATAACACCAGATGTACCTGCATCAATACTGCAGCTTCATCCTGATGTAACATTAATTTTAGATAAAGAGGCAGCAAGCCAACTTAATTTTAAATAGATGGAGGGTTCAAAATGGTTGAGGCAAAGGCAATAGTACAAAACAAAACAGGTCTTCATGCAAGACCAGCAACAATAGTAGTAACAGAATCAAAAAAGTTTAAGAGTAATATATTTTTTAAAAAAGGTGAAAAGGAAGTAAATATAAAGAGCTTGTTAGGACTTCTTAGCCTTGCAGTAAAACAGGGAGATGAAATAGTAATTAAGGCAGAGGGAGAAGATGAAAAGGAAGCAGTTGATGCATTAAAAAATTTGATTGAGAATATAAATGAATAGGTCGGGTACATGCCCGACCCTTTTATATATAAGAAAAATAACTTGAGTTTTATAAAATTATCTTTTTTTATTATAAAAATAATAATTATTTAAAATAAACTCTAAATATTGTATAATATTTATTAAGAATAATTTATTTTTGTAGAATTATAGAAGATTGAGGTGTTTTATGATAAGGAAAAAATATATTGTGATAGTTCTAATTACTATTTTGTTATTTAATATAATTTTAAGTCAAAAAAATGTTTTTGCTGTAGATAATCTTATGCCTTTATTTAAATATAATTCCGATAAACAAATATTATTACACGATAAACAAATTAAAATACCTCAACAAATAGCCCCTAAAAAAAATGAGTTTAGGGGAGTATGGATTTCAACGGTTTCTAATATAGATTTTCCATCAAAAAAGGGACTATCTGAAGCAGAATTTAAAAAGGAGTATATAAATATACTAAATCAACTGCAGGCTATGAATATGAATGCAGTAATTTTTCAAGTAAGGCCAATGAATGATGCCTTTTATAATTCAAAATTAAATCCTTGGTCACAATATCTTACTGGAAAGCAGGGAGTAAGTCCAGGTTGGGATCCACTAAAATGGATGATTGATGAGACACATAAAAGGAATATGGAGTTTCACGCTTGGTTAAATCCCTATAGAGTGGCACAGGGTTTTTCAGTTGACAAACCAACTGATGAAGTTATAAAAGAGGAACTTGCAAAATTAGCAGATAATAATTTTGCAAAAATCCATCCAGATTGTGTGCTTAGATTTTCAAATAAGTTGTTTTTAGATCCAGCAAGACCAGAGGTACAAAAATTTATAAGGGATACAGTAGTTGAGATAGTTAAAAATTATGATGTTGATGCAATACATTTTGATGATTATTTTTATCCATATAAAACATCCAAAATAGATCCTGTAACTGGTAAGAAGGTTCCATTAGTATTTGGCGATGCATTAGAAGATAAAGAAAGTTTTGAACGATATGGTAAAGGATATAGTGATATTAAGGATTGGAGAAGAGACAATATTAATAATATGATTAAGTCGGTTTCACAGGCAATAAAAAAGCAGAAGCCATATGTTAAATTCGGAATAAGCCCCTTTGGAATATGGGGTCATATAGCAAAACATCCAGAAGGTAGCAAAGAAGGGGTAGGTTCTCATACACCAGTAACTTCACAGTCAAGTTATGATGATATTTATGCGGATACAAGAAAATGGGTAAAAGAGGGATGGATTGATTATATTATTCCTCAAATATATTGGTCTTTTGCTAATAATGCTGCACCCTATGGCGAATTAGTAGATTGGTGGGCAGATGTTGTTAAAGGGACAAATTGTCATCTTTATATTGGACATGCAGTTTATAAATATGGTGATAGTTCAGATATTGATTGGCAAAATCCTGAAGAAATAATAAATCAAATAAAATTTAATTCTTTATATAAAGAAGTAAAGGGAAGTGTATTTTTCAGTTTGAGGAATTTTAATATAAGTAATAATCAAGGTATAAATATACTTAAAAAATTTTATAAGAGTAAGGCTATTATTCCAGCTATGCCTTGGATAGATAAAACACCACCAAAGAGGATATCTTCGTTGAAAATATCTGTTTTAAACAACAAAATTACATTAAACTGGCAAGATTCATTAGCAAATGAATCAATGTATTATATCGTATATCGATTTAATGGCAATAGAGTTGGAAGTTTAAACGATCCTAATAACATAATAGCTGCTATTAAAAGAGAAAAGGGACAAAAAAATATAAGATTTGTTGATAATAATGCGATTATTAAACAAAATTACATTTATGTAATAACAGCTGTAGATAGAATAGGCAATGAAAGTGAATCGACAAAAATAATTTACGATTATAAGAAGTATACAAAGAAAAAGTAGATGAACATATTAGATAAAGTAAAATTGTCTTATGGAATGAATGCAAATAAATCAAGAAATTATAAGAATCTATATTTATAGGTAGTAATTTGATGATTTAATAATAAGCTTTCATAGAAACTTTAAAATAATATTTAAAAATAATGATAAATCTTATTTTAGAATTTAAAATTTATATAAAATTAATAAATTCAATTATATACAATAATAATGTTTATAAAGTATTGCTATGGTATAATAATTTAATAAATACAAAAAGGGGTTTGATATTTTGAGAAAGAGGATTATTGGTATTGATGAATGTTGTATTGGTGACAAAGTTGCCTTAGATATAATTACCGAAACAGGGACGGTAATTGTTACAGAGGGTACTGTATTGAATGAATTTATAATACAAAAGCTTCAAAATTTAGGTATTAATAAAATACATATATATTCAGATAATGAAACTACAAATACAATAAATAGTACCTTTGAGGAATTAAGTAAGGAATATAATAAAAATGTAGATGCAGTAAAAAATATTATAGGTGATTTAGTAATAGGCAAAAAACTTGATTATGGTACTATATCTAATGTTGCAGAAGACATAAAATTAGAAATAAATAATAAGGATAATGTAATTAAATTTTTATCAACCTTTAAAGCCTATGATGAATATACCTATAATCATAGTTTAAATGTAGCTTTTTATAGTATGCTTCTTGGGAAATGGCTTGGACTTTCAGATGAGGTGATTACTGAGTTAACAAAATCAGCAGTTATGCATGATTTAGGAAAGGCAAAGATACCAGAAGAAATACTAAATAAAAAAGGACCACTAAGTCAAAAAGAATTTGAAATAATAAAAAAACATTCTCAATACGGTTATGAAATTGCAAAAGAAGATACTCGCGTTGGTTTTGAAGTACTAAAGGGAATACTTATGCATCATGAAAATGAAGATGGAACAGGTTATCCATTGAGGTTAAAGGGAGATAAAATTAATCTATTTGCAAAGATTATTTCAATATGTGACGTATATGATGCATTAACACAAGAGAGGGTTTATAAGGGAAGGATGACTCCTTTTGATGCATTTAGAATAATTGAGATGGATGGATATACTAAGTTTGATACAAAAATATTATTAACTTTTTTACATAATATAGCAAGTTATTATATAGGGATGCAGGTAGTTTTAAATGATGGACGAGCAGGAGAAATTGTTTATATTACACCGAAGAATGTCGCATATCCTATAGTGAAAGTAGATGATGAGTTTATTGATTTAATGAATAGAAAAGATTTAAGAATAGTCTCTTTACTCAACTAAAGTGCCACATAGGTGAAAAGTGAAGTAATCCAATATATGGAATATAGTTAAGTCGGAGTGATTATATGAAAAGATATAGATTTAAGTTTTATGGTAGAGTTCAAGGAGTTGGGTTTAGATATTTTGTTTATACAAAGGCATATACATTAGGTTTAAATGGTTTTGTAAAAAATTTAGATGACGGAACAGTTGAGGCTGAGGTTGAGGGAGAAGAAGAGAAAATATTAAGGTTTTTAGAATTAATATTAAAGGGTAATGGTATTTTAAGGATTGATGACATAGAAAAAGAAGAGGTAGAAGTAAAAGGAGATAAAAAGTTTAAGATACTTTATTACTAAAATATTAGAATCTTTTTATTACTTACACCGTAATTTACGGTGTTTTTTTATTTTAAATAAACATATAAAAAATTGTTTATGTGATATGAATCACTGAATCCCCAAAATATAGCAAGTATAATTAAGACATAAACAAATTTGAGGAGGGATTCAGATGAGTATGTTCTGTTATCAACAAGCTTGAACTTGGAGATATAGGAGGAATTCCAAGAGTTTTAGATGCAGGGCAATGCAATGATTCATATTCACTTGCAGTGATTGCACTAAAGCTTAAGG
>JAOAAJ010000133.1 GCA_026418935.1 Caloramator sp.
ATAAAGTACTGACTTGCACCAACCGTCAGCTCTCTTCAACTTTAAACTTATTTACTATTTCCCCTCATCAGTTTATTTTAATATATATTATAACACCATTTCAAAAAATTACAACATCAATTTATTATTACCATAGCAAAAGAAACATTTCAAATTTATGAAGTTTATTGAATCTTGGCATAAGTATCCTTCTTATTGCCATTACATTTACATTTCCCATATTTATACCATAGTTATAACTTGCAAAGGCTATTTTAAAACCTGACTTTTTAACTATACTTTGAATAGATTTATTTAAGTCTCCTCCACCATATGGGTAGCAAAAGGAGAGTGGCTCTACTCCTAAATTTTTTTCTATATCTTCAAAACTCCACTTAATTTCCTTTTCTGCTGTGGTAAAATCAACGTTAGATAGATTTATATGGTTTCTTGTATGTCCCCCAAAGGCTATACCATTTGCGTACATTTCCTTTACCATATCCCAAGTTAGGTATTCTTTCTCACCTATTTTCCCCGTTGCTAAGAAAATTGTTGCAGTAAAACCATACTTTTTTAGTATAGGATATGCATTTTCGTAGTTATCTCTCCATCCATCATCAAAGGTTATTAATATTGGTTTTTTAGGCAGTTTAACTCTACTACCACTATAGTAATCAAGTAGTTCCTTTTCTGTAATTGTCTGATAACCTCTCTTTTTTAAATATTTCATCTGCTTTTCAAACTGTCTTACTGATACAGTTGGAACCTTTACATCATAAACCTCATCGTTAACCCTGTGGTAGGTTAAAACCGGGATTGGTTTTTTAGGATTTTTATAGGTAAACCCAGTTAAAAAGGTCATGAAAAACAATAGTGCAAAAACACTGCAAAATACTTTACTCTTTTTTACTCTAACATTTAGCTTATATCTTAATCCCCTAACCCCTATCCAAAATAAATATATAAATATTATTAGCTTTAATATATGAAAACATACAAACCCCAAAGAAGACATTATGGCAAGAAAGATAATACACATAAACATATCTAATTTCATTTTCATCCCCCCGTTTAAAAAGAATAAACTTGGTAATAATTATAATGGGGAGGGGTTAAGATGAGTGAAATAGATATTCTAAGTCAAATTGCAGATTTAAAGGAAGTAGATTATAAAAATACTTTAATGGTTGTCGGTCTAATTGAGCTTCTTATTGAAAAGGGATTAATAAACAAATCCCAACTTATAAAAAAGATAAAAACATTAGATAAAATAGCAGATATTGAAACAGATGATATTATATAATATGACCCATGCACTTGCATGGGTTCATATTTTATATTATAAATTTTCCATCCTTATAAATTAACTCTCCATCTGCATATATTTCCCCGCCATCTCTCATATCACAGAGCATATCCCAGTGAATTGCAGAAGAGTTTTTAGAACCTGCCTCTGGGAACCCTCTTCCTATTGCAAGATGGACTGTTCCGCCTATCTTTTCATCAAATAGCATATTCTTTGTAAACTTCTTTATTCCATAATTTGTTCCAACAGCAACCTCTCCTAAAAATTTTGCTCCTTCATCTGTATCTAAAAGTTCAAGAAGTAGCTCTTCTCCCTTTGCTGCTGTTGCTTCAACAACCTTTCCCTTTTCAAACTTAAGTCTTATATCCTCTATTTCACGACCTGCGTATATTCCTGGGAATGAAAATCTTATATATCCCTCAACGCTATCTTCTATTGGGCTTGTAAATACCTCTCCATCTGGGAAGTTTTCATTGCCACAGCAGTTAATCCATTTTCGTCCTTCAACACTCATCTTTATATCGGTATCCTTTGATACTATTCTTATTTCCTTTTTAGTATCAAGTATCCTACATATTCTTTCTTGTTGTTCCATTACTTCTTGCCACTTTTCAATAGGATTTTCTAAGTCTATGTAACCTGCACCATAAACAAAGTCTTCATATTCCTCAAGTGACATACTTGCTTCTTGTGCATCCGCTTGAGTTGGAAATTGAGTTCCACACCATTTTAATTCTTTACTTGCCATTCTTCTTTCGAATATATCTATAAGCTGTCTTCTTCCTCTTGATCTTAACTTCATCTTTGATGCTTCTATATTCGTCAACATTCTTGTGTTTTTATCGCCCCATATAGTTAGTATTGCATCAACTGTTTCAAAGGCAGTTTTTGCTGACTCTGGTATGTACATTATTTGTTCGTCATTTCCGTGCTTTAACATAATCTCTGTAAGCTCTTCTATACCTAAATCAACTTGAGGATATACTCCCATTTTTACAGCTTCTCTATATACTTCCTTTATTAGAGGTATAGTTGCTTCTCCACCCTGTATCAAAAGCTTGTCTCCTGCTTTTAGGTTTAATGAATATTTTAGTAAAACCTGTGCTAATTTTTTTATTCTATTATCCACTTTTCCCCCACCTTTCATATTAATCACTAAGATTTTAACACAATTTTAGAGTATTTGTAAATATTATTCAATTAGGAAACCTTTTTCCTGTAATGCCTTTAATATTCTTTCCATATCTCTTTCGCTATCAGCCTCTATCGTATGAATATGAACCCCTTCTGTTAAGTTTGATAAAGGTTTTGCGTTACTCTCCCTTAGCTTATTAATAAACATTTCAACATCATATATAGATCTGAGCATTAGTTTTCCTGTTATTTCACCATAAATCTTATGTTCAATAGTTACATCTAAAACCCTTCCGCCAAGTGAAACAATAGTTCTTAGTTCCTCTTCTATTTGATTTTCATCGTGTTTTACTGCTATAATCTTCTTTATAAATTGATTATTATTAACCATTAAAACATAACCCTGTGGAGTCGCTATTATATCATGTCCCTCTGCTCTGAGAAGTGCTATGTCTTGTACAATAACTTGTCTACTTACATTATATAGTTTAGAGAGCTCCCCCCCTTTTACAGGAGAGGAGGATCTTTTTAGATAACTAAGTATTGCCTCTCTTCTTTCTTCTCCTCTCATAACATCCTCCTATAAATTAGTTTGTGATGTTAACCAATCAACCATCCATACTCCATCGATATTTACACATTTAAATTGTAAGTTTACATCACCCTCTGGTGCAAAGAATGTAACCTTTACCTTTGCTGTGTTGCCTTCTATACTATAGTCACCAACCCTAAACTCTTGATTTGTAAAACCTAAACTATATACCTCCATCATCTCTCTATAATAGTCATCATAGCTTTTTCTAAAATTATTAGATGACTCATCTGCCATCAAAAGATATGCAGAAAAGAATTCTCCTTCTTTTTCGTAATCCATCTGCTTTTTTAAAACCTGTGATGGATTTAAGTTTTTATCTCTTTTTAAAAGGCTTCTATTTCTGTTATAGGTATATTCTCCTTTATTTGTTCTAATAACCACTTTTTCTACCATTGGAACTTCTGTTATTGTATTTATTATTGAATACAGTGCTAAGTTTCTATCCTTATTCATATCTCCAATTTCACGATTTAGTTTAATATAAACAATGCTTGATTCCTTCTTTATAGACTTTAGCTTTATATTGGTGTCTATAAATCCTCCTTTTTTCAGATGGTCTATAACGTAATTAGCACAAGTCTCCTCAAGAGAATTTTTAAACTTTGTTACAACCTCCATAGGTCTTAAATAGTTGTCCTCACCTGGTTCATATACAACTATCCTAACATCATATGTCTGTACTTCCTTTTGTCTGCATCCAAAGATAAAAAATGAAAGCGTGAGAAGAAGGAATATAAAATATTTTTTCATATAAAACACTCCTATCCCTTAAATTCATAAGGAATTGATATTATAAATTCTGTTCCTTCCCCCACCCTACTTTTAACTTCAATATTTCCATTATGCTTTTTAATAATTTCATTAACAATTGAAAGTCCAAGTCCACTTCCACCAGTTTTTCTATCCCTTGTCTTATCTACTCTATAAAATCTCTCAAATATTTTAGGTATGTCCTCCTCTGGTATTCCTACACCGTGATCCTTAATATGTATTATTGCTCCTCTATTATCCTTTTCAACCCAAAAGTCAACTCTTCCATATTCAAAGGAATATTTAACTGCATTTTCTACCACATTATATAAAGCTCTAAATATATTATCTCTATTTGCCTCAATTTCTACACTCTGACCATCATAAAAAATTTCTACATTTTTGGTTTTTGCAATATATCCTACTCTCTTTACAACCTGAAGGCATACATCATTTAAATCAAATTTTTCAACTTTAACTCCAAAACTTCCTTCTAATTTTGTTAGCTCTAATAGATTATTTACTATATTACTTAATCTATCTATTTCAGAATGTATATCCTGAAGAAACTCCATTGCCATATCTTTATTTGCCAACTCACTGGATATTAAAGATTCAACAAGCACATTTATACTCGCAAGAGGGGATTTTAGTTCGTGAGATGCATCTGCAACGAATTGTCTTCGCTCACTATCTATTGTGGTTATCTTTTCATTCATTTCATTAAAAGCCATACATAGCCTTGCAATCTCATCATTTCCTATAACCTCAACCCTCTGTTTTAAATTTCCCTCAGCCATATTCTCTATTGCATCAATAACACTATATATAGGCTTTGTAGCATAGGTTGAAATAAAATAACCTATTAATGTAACTAATGCAAGTATAAATAATGAAATTGTAAACAATCTCTTTTCTATAACTATAATTTTATTATATATATCATCTATAGGAGTTAAAAACAAAACTACTCCCTTTACTTCATCTCCTATTAATAGAGGAGTTGCTACACTTAGATAGCTATCCTTAAAAAAACCCCTTAATTTAGACGTTTTAACTCCTGAAAAGGCCTTTTTAACCTCTCTATTTTGATAATAGCTTCCAACAAGCTGATTTTTTGAATCTGCCTTTACAATATATTTGTCATCTATGACTAATATTCTTGAATTTGATTGACTGGATATTGTTTCTACTGCAATGTCAAAAAGAGGCGTTTTATTTAAATCCGCCTCATAAGCCAAATCAGCTATTGTTCTTTGATATAGATATATATTCCCTTTTCTTTCAGTAATATATTCCTTTCTGATTGCTAAAAAAACAAATATATTAACTAAAAGTAAACATACCGTAAGTATTACAACATAAGATAGTGATAATTTAAGTTTTACAGAATTTTTTATCAAATCATCCCTTATAATAATAACCAACTCCCCACTTAGTTAATACATATTGTGGGTTACTAGGATCCTTTTCTATCTTTTCTCTCAATCTTCTTATATGTACATCCACAGTTCTTGAGTCTCCATAGTAATCATAACCCCATATTATTTCAAGCAAAGTATCCCTGCTGTATATCTTTCCTGGATTTGTAACAAGCAAGAATAGGATGTCAAATTCCTTTGATGTTAGGTCAACAGGCTTGCCTGCTATATTAACCTTTCTTGAAGGAACGTCAATCATTATATCTCCAGATTTTATTATGTCCCCTTTATTTGCAACAATATCATATGTCCTTCTAAGAAGTGCCTTTATTCTTGCACGTAACTCTAATATATTAAATGGCTTTGTTAAATAATCATCTGCTCCATATTCAAATCCAAGTACCTTATCTTCATCTTCTCCCTTTGCTGTTAGCATTATAACAGGTACAGATGATCTCTCTCTTATTTTTTTAAGTAGTGTTAAACCATCGACCTTAGGAAGCATTATATCAAGAATTATTAAATTATAAATATTTTCACTGATTTTTCTTAATGCATCCTCTCCATCATAAGAAACATCAACACTATAATTATCAAGCTCCAGATTATATTTTATCCCTTTTACAAGATTTTCTTCGTCATCAACAATTAAAATTCGATAGTCCATAATATATCCTCCCTCGTTTATTATTAGGGTGTGTCAAAAATTTATAAATATTGCAATTAATATTATATTAATATTAATGTTTACAATCAACTTCTTGAAGTATTTTTAACTTTTTATCCTCTATTTCGTAATTATGGTGGTTTTTAATTAAAAATTTTATATAATCGTCATAATTATCAAGATATGTTAATGCAATTTCTGGATGATTATAATATGAATAAACTGGTTTTATTTTATAGAGCTTTTTTAATAGACCTGGAGTAATTTTATTCAATATTGTAATTATGGACTTATTTATAACGTTTAATCCACTATCTATTTTACCTATATCATGTAAAAGCGCAGCTTTAATTAAATTTATATCATATAGATCTTGCTCTAAGGATTTTTTCAATACTTCCTTCGCAACTTTTACAGAATGAACCTTTTCTGATTCCTTGAGTTTATTAAAAAGAGCCTTTTCTTTATCAGTTAAATAAAAATCAATGAATTTTTTATCCTCATCAGTTAGTTTTGAAAATATAGCCCAAAAAAACTGTCTAATCCTATACATCTTATACATCCTCT
>JAOAAJ010000044.1 GCA_026418935.1 Caloramator sp.
TATCATCTCTTTATCTATCGCCTTACACATATCATATATAGTTAATGCAGCTGTTGATACTGCTGTTAAAGCCTCCATCTCAACTCCTGTTTTTCCAACTGTCTTTGCCTTTGCTGTAATATATACCCTTGAGTTTTCTTCGTCTATTTGAAACTCAATATCGCATCCACTTAAGAATATATTGTGACACATAGGGATTATATCACTCGTCTTTTTTGCACCCATAATTCCAGCAACCTGTGCAACCGCTAAAACATCTCCCTTTTTTATAGCCCCCTGCTTTATGGCCTCAAGGGTTTCTTTTTTCATCTCAATATATCCTCTTGCAACTGCAACCCTTTTTGTATCATCCTTTTCACCAACGTCAACCATTCTTGCTCTTCCTTCTTCATTAAAATGTGTTAAGTCCATATTTATCCTCCTGTTCTAACCATATCTCTACTACTCTTACTTATTTTATCCTCTAAAAGGGTATGCCTTTCATACTTATTATAAATTCCCATCTTTAGAACTTCTATTAGCCTATCTACATCTTCAACATACGGTCTTAAATCATACTCATCTGGATTGTGAAGACAGGTTTTTAATTTTCCATCTGATGTTATTCTAACTCTATTACACCTACTACAGAAGCTGTGGGACATTGTTGTAATAAACCCAACCCTTCCAGCATGTCCATCTAATCTATATACTTCAGATGGTCCACCACCGTTATTTTCTATCTTTACAATATTTGCACCCTCCAAGTACTTTATAATATCATCTTTTGTTACGCCTGTAAACCTTGTTGCCTCACCAATTGGCATAAGTTCAATAAACCTTACGTCTATATTCATATTCTTTGTCATCTCAATAAAATCAACTATTTCATCCTCATTAACGCCCTTTATAGGAATCATATTAACCTTTACAACAAGGCCAAGTTCTACAGCCTTATTAAGACCATCTAATACCCTTTTTAAATCTCCACCCGTCAACCTTTCAAACCTATCTTCCTTTAATGAATCAAGACTGATATTAACTCTTTTAAGTCCATATTCAACTAAATCAAAAATCTTTTCACCTAACAATATACCATTTGTAGTAATACCTATATCCTCTATTCCATCAACTTCATTAATTGTTTTTATTATATCAATTATATCCCTTCTTATTAAAGGCTCTCCTCCTGTTACCCTTATCCTCTTTACACCTAAGTGCGCTAAGGCAGTAACTATATTTTTAATTTCATCTACAGTTAAAAAATTATAATGCTTGGCTATATACCCATTTGGCATGCAATACAGACACCTTAAATTGCAGGCATCTATTATAGATATTCTTGCATAATTTATTTCTCTGTTAAACTTATCTAACATTTCACCACACCTTTAATATATTATATCTAAACTATTTATCTCATAGCCTCCAATTTCATAAAGCCTATTTTTAAACTCCTCTGATTTAACAACATCTAAGAAGCATTTAAATCTTTCATCATTTAGCATATCCCTTGATATTGCAATATCGTATTCTTCAAAGCATACAGGTATAAAGTCAAGTCCCATAAACTGTGCTGCAGATAATACCCCAAGTCCACAGTCTGCACTTCCTGATGCTACCTGTGCTGCTACATTTAGATGTGTTATTTCCTCTCTTTCATATCCATTAATATCCTTTGGATTTATTGAAAGCTTATTTAGATGATAATCAAGAAGCATCCTTGTACCAGAACCCTTTTGCCTATTTACAAACCTTATACGCTTTAAATCCTCAAATCCTTTTATATTTAAAGGATTACCCTTTTCAACCATAAATCCTTGAACTCTTTTTATAAACTTAAGTAGAGCAAATTCTCCTAAATATCTATTAAGATAGCTTGTATTATACTCTCCCTTTTCATCAAGAAGATGAACAGGTGCTATGTGGGTCTCTCCCCTCTTTAATGCCATAATTCCACCCATACTTCCAACGTGGGTTGAATTTAGATTAAATCCCCTTTTATTCATCATATCAGATATTATATCAAGTACAACATCGTGACTTCCTATACAAACAAGTGTGCTGTCTACATCCTTTATGTCTCTTAATAGCTTAACACTTACCTTTTCTCCTGCCTCAAGTCCCTCTGTGTTTTTATCTATAACCAAAACACCATCTGCAGTTGTTAAGGACATTGTAACCCCAGCACCTCTTCCTATTGGAGATGCAATAAGCTTATCCTTTACCTTACCAAGCTTTACCCTTACAAACTCATCATTTTTTAAAGAGGAATTTATTTTCTTAGTTAAAATAGCTTCAACCTCTCTTTTTTCTTCTTGTTTTGATTTTAATACTGTATCAAATCCTACTTTTACTATATTTTCCATAACAAAATAGGCTGAAACTGGATATCCAGGAACTCCAAATATAGCCTTGCCCTCTGCCATTGAAAAACTTGCAGGTCTTCCAGGCTTTATTGTAACACCGTGGAATTTAAGTTCTCCAAGCGTGCTTAATATATCCTCTGCAAAATCGCCTCTTCCCTTTGCTGATCCTGCATTTACAATTACAATATGGCATTCATCAAGAGCTCTTTGTGCTGTCTCCTTTATCTTTTCAAAGTCATCCTTCACTATATCGTATCTTATGGGCTCTCCACCCCATTCTCTTACTAAGGCTGCAAAGGTCCAAGAATTAAAATCTATAAGCTCCCCTATTTTAGGTGTAACTCCAACATCTACAAGTTCATCTCCAGTTGGTATAATTCCTACCCTCACCTTTTCAAAAACAGGTACCTCGTTTACTCCTCCTGCAAGAAGAGATGCAATATCTATTGCCCTAATTTTATGGTTTGAGGGAAGTATCATTGCACCCATTGGTATATCTTCTCCAACAGGCCTTATGTTTTGATAAGGATGTGCAGGTTTTCTAATAATTACGCCCTCGTCGGTTGTTTGAATATCCTCAACCATAATTACACAATCAAATCCCTCTAATATTGCATCTCCAGTATCTACAACTTCATACTGATCATTTTTTAATAAAATAGGTCTGTTTATATCTGCATCTAAAGTGTAGATGAATTTTGTTGCTATACCATCCATTGCAGAGGCAATAAAATGGGGTGAGGAAATTTTAGAAAATATAGGCTCTGCAGTAACTCTGCCAAGAGCCTCTCTGGTATCAATATATTCTATTTTAAGCTGTATATTACTACATTCTTTTTTTATGATTTCTCTTGCTTCACTTAAATCTATATTTTTAAGAAAAAGAGCCATACTATCACCTCATAACAATAACTTCTTGTTCCTTCATAACTCCTTCAAGGTCACGCTCTATCTTTATAAAACCATCACACTTTGCCATAACGCTAATAGCTGATGACTTTGCATATATTGGATATGCATAACATCCCTCTATCCTAACAGGTAGATATTCCTCTCTTCCTTTAGCCTTATGATAATTTTCACCCATTTTAAGAATTAGCGAATTATCCCTTTTTATTCTTCCAAACATTCTATCTATTAATTCTGACATTATAAATCTATAGACAACAGCACAGGATAAAGGATGTCCTGGCAGTCCTACTATGAATTTTTCCCCTACCTTTGCCATTAGAGTTGGTTTTCCTGGCTTTATTGCAATCCCGTGGAACAATACCTCTCCAAGCCTTTCCATTATGTTTATAGTAAAATCCCTATTTCCTGCAGAACTTCCACCAGATATAAATACTATATCTGATTCCTCAAGAGATTGCTTTACAAGCTCAAAAAGCTCCTCTTCATTGTCCTTAGAAATTCCCTTATATATTGCATCACAACCATCCTTAATAAGTGCTGCTGTTAAGTAGTAGCCATTTATATCCCTAACCTTTGGAATTTCCCTCTCTTCGTACGGAGAAATTAGTTCGTCTCCTGTTGAAATTACAGTTGCCTTAACCTTTCTTTTTACATTAACATTAGTTATACCAAGCCCTGCCAAAACTGCTATGTGTCTATCTTCTATTATAGTTCCCTTTTTTATTACAACCTCTCCTATCTTAACATCATCATCCTCAAAAACAACATTTTCCCATCTACTTGCTGGCTTATTTATTAAAACTTCATCTCCTAATTCTTCACAATCCTCAATCATAGCCACTGCATCTGCCCCATCTGGAAGCATTGCGCCCGTTGGAATATAAACACATTCACTTTCATTTATAGCATATTTTGGTTTTTCGCCAATTACAATAGAACCTTTATTCTTTAGCATAGCAGGCATTGATTCACTACATAGATATGTATCATTTGAAATTAGTGCATATCCATCAACTGATGACCTTTTAAATCCTGGAAGATTGTCGCAAGATACAACATCCTCTGCTAAAACCCTACCAAGTGCACTATTTATATCAACCTTTTCATTATCTACTTCTTTTGCATTTTCAAATATATTTAAAACTTCTAAAACAGTTAGAACTTTAAGCATATTATATGCCTCCCTTCTATATAATAATTTTAGCATATTTTATATTGAATAGATACAAAGTTGAAATATTGTGATAAAATAAACTATATATAAAAAGGAGGGTTTAAATTGAAGGCAGGAGTTATAACTGTTAGTGATAAAGGTTTTGCAGGACTACGTGAAGACACAGCTGGTCCTCTTATAAAAGAAATGCTAAAGGAAATAAACTGTGAAGTTGTTGAGTACATAATTGTACCTGATGAAAAAGAGGATATAAAGCGTGAACTTATTAGAATGTCAGATTTAGACCTTGATTTAATATTTACAACAGGAGGTACAGGATTTTCTAAAAGAGACGTTACTCCTGAGGCAACCCTTGAGGTATTAGAGAGACTTGCACCTGGAATTCCAGAGGCAATGAGGCTTCGCTCTCTTCAAATAACACCAAAGGCTATGCTGTCCCGTGGGGTTGCAGGAATTAGAAAAAACAGTATTATTATAAATCTCCCTGGAAGTGCAAAGGCAGTTAAAGAACATCTTGAGGTTGTTCTTCCTGTTTTAACCCACGGAGTTGAAATATTAAGGGGAATAGCAAGTGAATGTGGAACAAATAAGGTGGCCAAATAGCCACCTTTATTTTAACCTCCTCCTAAATAAGGATAGAATCCTACATTGTCTCCATCTTTTACTTCATCATCAAGAGTTGCATTCTCTCCATTTATTGTACATGTAAATATCTCATCCTCTGGAAGCCCAAGCTTTCTTAAAACATCCCTTAAAGTTGCACCCTTTTCAACGCTTATTTCAAAGTTTTTGTTAGTTTCTATGTATTTAGATAACATAGCAAAGGCCTTTGCATTTACTTTAATCAACTTTTTTCACCTCCACAAACAGTACAATTTATGTCTCTCTTAACTTCTATTGTTTGAAAATCATCTTCAAACAAATCAATGTAGATAAGCTTTTTTGATGGTTTGCCTATAATATATCTTATTGCCATATTTGCTTCAATGGCACCAATTACAGCAGTTATACCATTCATTATACCAGAATTTCTTGCTGTATACTCTTCATTTGTCTTTTTTTTCATAAAACATTTTAAACAGGCCGTCTCCTTTGGTATTATTGTCTTTGCCATACCAAAGGCTGCAGCAACTCCTCCATATATCCAAGGAACATTATTCTCTACTGCATATTTATTTATAATCTCCCTTGTACTAAAATTATCTGTTGCATCTATTATTATATCACAACCTGTTGCATATTTACTAATTG
>JAOAAJ010000062.1 GCA_026418935.1 Caloramator sp.
CTTTTTACTCCTATGCTCCATTTTATCACCCCCAAATACATAATAACATATTATTCCATTTGCGTACATATTTTTATATTATGTATAAAAACATAATATTTGTTAATACTTTTAATATGATATTAAGATTAAGGGGGGAAAATTTTGTGGTTAAATTCTCTTTATTTTTCATTATTGGTCTATTTTGTTTCCAAATATTAAAATTGAAATTAAATGACAAGAAAATAAAACTATGTTTAACATTAGTGCAACTCTGCCTTTTAGCAACCTTATTCGTAAGTATTTATGTTATTTTCAATCAATCTACCTTATATGCAGTTAAATAATCTATTTCCCCGGAAATAATATTTACATCTACCCTAAAATGGGCTAAAATAAATTTAAGCTGTTTTCAAGGACCTCCAAAAATATAAACGGAGGTGTTTTTATGTCTATAGAAAATCATCCAGATTATAAACAGGAATTAAAATTTTTAAACTTTATACTTGACTTTCTTAAAAAATATCATAACTCACTTCTTAAGACAAAGGCTATCTTAAGCAAAGAACTTTCAAGAGGCGTAGGAGACCCTAAAGATGACAGCAGTGATCCCTACATCAGTATGATAATAAACACTCAGCTTTCCGACACAATAGAAGAAAAATTAAAAAAGATTGAGAATGCTCACAAAAAACCTTATTTTGCAAGGGTTGATTTTACAGAAAATGACTCAAAAAATCGCGAAAAACTTTATATAGGAAAGATGTCTGTACTTGATGACAAAAATTACAAACCAATAATTATAGACTGGAGAGCTCCTATTGCTAATTTATACTATGAAGGACGTTTAGGAAGGGCTCACTATGACTGCCCTGATGGCAAAATTTATGGAGAAATTCATTTAAAGAGGCAATATACAATTGATGATGGCAAACTTTTAAATATGTTTGACATTGACATAACAACGAACGATGAATTTCTACAGGCTTTCCTTGGTGCAAACGCAGACAATAGACTAAAGGATATTGTTTCAACTATACAAGTTGAACAAAATAGGATAATAAGGGCTGATATGTGGAAACCCCTTATTGTCCAAGGGGTTGCAGGAAGCGGTAAAACAACTATTGCACTTCACAGAATTGCCTACCTTATTTACAATTACGACAAGGATTTTGTTCCTGAAAACTATATGATTATTGCCCCAAATAAACTCTTTTTAAATTATATTTCTGATGTTTTACCAGAACTTGGGGTTAATAGGGTTAAACAGACTACCTATGAAGAGTTTGCCTTTGAGGTTCTTGAAAAAAAGGTAAAAGTCAAGGATGTAAACAGTAAACTCTCAAAATTAGTAGGCCTTAAGGATGAAAAAGAAAAAGAGGTAATAATTGAAGCAACCAAGTTTAAAACTTCAAAAGAATTTATGGATATATTAAACCTTTACTTAAAGGATTTAGAACAAAGAATCATTCCTAAAAATTCCTTTAAAGTTGGTAAGATAGAACTTTATTCATATGAGGATATTCAAAAGCTATTTTTAGAAAATTATTTTGACCTTCCTTTTCAAAAGAGGTTAAATGAAATAAAAAAACATCTACAAAATAGAGCAAAGCTAAAGAAGGATGAACTCATTGAAAAATTAAATAGGATATGCGATTTAGAGGTTAATAAAATTAAATTTAGTTTGCAGGATACAGAAGAGCGAAGAATTAAGCTAACTGAAACATACAATAGGCGTGACGAACTAATAGGTAAGGTAAATGATTTTGTTAAGAACGGTGCACAAAACTTTATAAAATCAATAGAAATAAAGTCACCCTTTGAATACTATAACGAGTTTATATTTAGCAATTTATTTAAAGAGGAAGCCCTTAAATATATAAATAATGATGCCTTTGAATATTTGATAAATTCATATATGGAGAATATTAGCTCTAATTTTTATGAATATGAAGATTTAGCCCCACTTCTTTTTATTAAATATACAACTTTGGGACTTAGTGAAAAAATAAAGGTTAAGCATATTGTAATTGACGAGGCACAGGATTTTAGCGTACTTCAACTTTATGTTTTAAAAAACATAATAAAGGATAGTTCCTTTACAATTCTTGGTGATTTAAACCAAGGAATACACTACTACCGAGGTGTTAGAGATTGGAATGAAATTAGGAGTATTGTATTTAACAATTCCGCAAACTACCTTACCCTTGAACAAACCTATAGAACAAGCATTGAAATTATGAATGTTGCAAACAAGGTTATATCCCATATTAAAGAAACACAGGTTCAAATAGGTAAACCTGTTATTAGACACGGAGAAAAAGTAATGGTAAAAAAGTTAAATTCTTTAAAGGAAGTAGTAGAAAATATTTTTGATAAAATAGACGAATTAGAAAAATACAATATCAATACAATAGCTATAATAGGGAAAACATTGGATGAATGTAAGGAAATTGATAAGATACTTAAAAAGAAGGGATTAGATTTTAAATTAATCACTGGTAATGAAAAGGAATATTCCTCAAAGAGAGTTATTGTTCCTTCATATTTATCAAAGGGACTTGAATTTGATGCTGTATTTATTCCTAATGCCAATAGAGATTTATATAAACAGAATGAACTTGATATAAAACTTCTTTATGTTGCAATTACAAGACCTCTTCATAGATTATATATCTACTCAATAGGTGAAGTTTGTGATATGCTAAAGGATATAGAATGTGATGAGGGGGAAGGTATATGTTCTTTATAGGTATATTTGGAATTGAAGGAAAAGAAGAACATATCGGAGATATAAATAGTAAAATATGCAAAATATGTGGGCAGTTTACAACGTATAAAGTATATAAAAGATATTCATACTTTCACTTTTTCTTTATAAAATTATTTAAGTTTGATCAGCATTACTATGCTGTTTCAAGATGTTGTAACAGAATATTTGAAATACCAAAGGAAATTGGAAGGAAATTTGAATTACGAGAAATACACGATATAGATGATAAGGATTTAAGAGAAATATTTAACCCATATACTGAAAAAGTATGTCCAAGCTGCAAAAACTTAGTTAATCCTGAATATCCCTATTGTCCCTTCTGTGGGACAAAATTAAATTAACTTAAAAAAATCACTTTTTAAAATCCTCCCACATATAATGTACTAAAAAAAGGGGGGAATTTTTATGCCAGAGCTATGGGGAATTGTAGCGGTTATAGCCATACTTGTTATATACTACTTCGTAAATAGAGAATACGCCAAGAAATTAGCTCTTGAGTTTATGTTCTATGTTGAGAAAAAGGCTGAAGAACTTGCACTGTACGAAGGAAAGAAAAAATTTTACTATGTAGTTTCACAGTACGATAAACTGCCTGCTTTTGTTAAGTCAGTGATTACTCCAGACCAATTTGCACAAATGGTGCAACAGCTTTTTGATGAGGCCATTAGTAGATTAGACAATAAAAATGATTTCATTCCACCTGATAAATAATAATTGTTTATTACACTAACGTACAGATAAAATAGAGTTTTGTTTATA
>JAOAAJ010000091.1 GCA_026418935.1 Caloramator sp.
TATTTTTCTGTTTTCAATATTTTAATCATACCAATTTCACCAAGGTTCTTAACGTGGGTGCCACAGCAAGGGGAATAGTCTAAACCTTCTATTTCAACAATTCTTATATCAACTTCTGTTGGTGGAAGTTTTCTTAAAGGTAGTTTTTTAACCTCATCAAAATCCACTATGTAGGATTTAACTGGTATGTTTTTAAAAATAAGTTCATTTACTCTATCTTCAACCTTTTTAACCATTTCATCTGTTATGTTTTCAATCCCTACATCTATACTTACATAATCATCTCCAAGATGAAAACTATTAGTTGGAGCATTGTAAAGGTCTATAAACACAGAGGACAAAAGGTGCTGTCCCGTATGGTTTTGCATATGATCAAATCTTCTATCAAAATCAACTCTACATTTAACAGTATCTTTTTCTATTTTTCTGCCTACAATATGATAGATTGTATCATTTTCTTCAAATAAATCGACAACCTCAACTTCATCAATTGTTCCATAGTCTCTTGGCTGTCCTCCTCCTTCAGGGTAAAAGGCAGTATCTGAAAGCTCAACGATATAGAAATTATCCTTTTCTTTTTGGCTAATCACTTTAGCCTCCCATTCAAATATATAAGGGTTTTGGTAATATATCTTTTGCATAAAAACCTCTCCTTCTCTCAAAAGTGCCACTTAAGTGAAAGGTGAATAGAGATAGTTTATGGGAAATAATAAATTAAGTATTAACTATATTATAACTTTTTTATTATAATTTGTTAAATATATCTTTAAATACAAATTCTAAGTTTTAATCTAAACTTAGAAAATAGTTTACATAGTTTGCTCTTGATTTTTTAAATAATCTCTCGATAATAAAACTAAATATTAAAGTATTTTCATCTAAAATATGGATTAATTAACTTTTCATCTGGGTGGCACTTAAGGAGGGGGAAATATTGAAGAGTATTGCACTTGTTACAAATAGAAAAGGCCCATTATCTGAGTTTTTGTGTGAAAACTTAAATGAAGTATTAGACAATAAGGTAAAGATAAACAAATATTATTTATATCAGATGAAGGACGGAGAAATTATTAATGATAAAGTAATTTTAGTAATGATAGATGAAAAGGCCTATGAAATACAAAAATATGCATCAAAAGAAAGTACAATTATAGTTATAGAAAGGACTTTAAGAGAAAAGGAAATATATAAAATAGCGGCAATACCAAATGATACAAAGGTTTTAGTTGTAAACGATACTAAAGAGACTACAATAGAAACAGTTAATCTACTTCATAGTATTGGAATAAGTCACTTAAAACTTATACCTTATTTAGACAATAAAGTATATGAAGATATTAAGGTTGCAATAACACCAGGAGAACGTGATAAGGTGCCAGACTTTATTGAAACAATAATAGATGTTGGACATAGATGCATAGATATAGCTACATTTTTAAAAATAATTAACTGTTTAGATATACATGATAGAGAGATAGAAGAAAATTTAATAAAGTATTCAGAAGGTATTATAAGTAAGGATATGGGGATAAAGAAACAATATATGGATTTATTTATTAAGGGACAGCAATTAGAGGTTTTAATTGAACATACGCAGGATGCCATTGCAATAGTTGATAATGAAGAAAAAATTGTTTTAACCAATAGTATTTTTAGTAATTTGTTTGATTTTAAAATTGGAAACTATTTTATTTTTAATAATGAAGAAATTAATAATGTTTTAAAAAAGGATGAGATAAAAGGAGAAATAATAAAATTTAGGAATCAAATTTTTACAATAAATAAAGAACCTATAAAGTATTTAAGTTATAAATCAGGGTATATAATAAGCTTTTCAGATGTTACAAACATAAAAAGAATAGAACAGAATATATCTAAAAAGATAAGAGAAAAGGGTTTCTATGCAAAGTATAATTTTGATATGATAATAACCAATTCTCAAAAGATGAAGGAATGTATTAATATAGCTAAAAAAATATCAAAATCTGATTATACAGTTTTAATTACAGGGGAGAGCGGTACAGGTAAAGAGATGATTGCACAATCAATTCATAATTACAGCAATCGTTCTCTGTATCCCTTTGTTGCAGTTAATTGTGCAGCACTACCAGAAAATTTATTAGAGAGTGAACTTTTTGGTTACGAAAAGGGAGCTTTTACAGGTGCATTAAAGGAAGGGAAAATAGGACTTTTTGAAATAGCAAACAATGGTACTATTTTTTTAGATGAAATAGGAGATATGCCTTTAAAACTTCAAACAAGGCTTTTAATGGTTCTACAGGAAAAACAAATAATGAGGGTTGGGTCAGATAATATAATTAATGTTAATGTTAGGGTTATTGCAGCTACAAACAAGGACCTAAAAAAATTAGTAGATAATGGGTTGTTTAGGGAAGACTTGTATTTTAGACTTAATGTATTGCCTATTAGTTTGCCTCCACTCAGGGAAAGGAAAGAAGATATAATGCCATTATTATATAGTTTTCTTGAAAGAAAAATATGTTTTGAAAGTGAAGTTGAAAATTTATTTTTAAATTATAGATGGCCAGGGAATATAAGAGAGCTACAAAATATAGCAAGCTATTTAAATGTAATGGAATTTAATAATGTTACATTAAATGATTTACCACAGTATATATTAAATTCTGGGATAAATTTTAATAAAGAATTAGATATAATAGAGAATAACTATAAAATAGAAAAAGTTATAGATATTCTTGATTGCATAGAAAAAAGTGAAGGTGCTGGCAGAAGGTGTATAAGTGAAAGACTTTCATATATTGGAGAAGGCGAAGTTAGGGGAATATTGGATTTACTTTATGACTTAGGAATGATTAATAAAAATAAAGGTAGAAGTGGAACAAAAATAAATAACAAAGGCATAATGTTTTTAAATTGGATAAGGAACGGGATAAAATAGGTATATTTTATCCCGTTTTAGTTTTATTTTTTAAAAATAAAATTATGGAGTATAAATGTATCATTTTGAATAAAGTAATGCTTTAATTATTCAAATTACAAAAAACTTAGATTTTTTGAATTTTGTATTTTGGCATCAAATTTGCTTAAATATTATTAAAGGAGGCGTTAGAGATGAGACCAGTGATAGGAGTACTTGGGAACATATTGATAATGGAAGGAGGGTTATTACCTGGTATAGAGAGAGCATATGTTAACTATGATTACATTGATGCAATACTTAAGGTAGGTGGAATACCTTATATTGTTCCTATGAATTTAGACGATGAAGTTATTGCAAAACAAATAAGTTTATTAGATGGACTTATATTATCCGGTGGATTTGACGTAAATCCACTTTTATATGGTGAACAACCTTCAACATATCAGGATTATACCTATCCAGAAATAGATGAATTTTACCTTAAGAGTATAAATATTGCATTAGAAAGGAACATACCAATTTTAGGTATATGTAAGGGAATGCAGATGTTAAATGTTGCACTTGGTGGTAGTTTATATCAGGATATTTCGCAAGTCGAAGGTTCTTTTATAAAACACGTACAAGCTGCAAAAAGAAGTACACCAACGCATAGTGTAATAATTAATGAAGGTTCAAAGTTATACGAAATATTTGGAGAAAAAACTTTTATAAACTCATACCACCACCAGTGTGTAAAAAAGTTAGGAAAAGGCTTAAAAGCAGTCGCCTTTTCAGAGGATAATATAGTTGAAGCAATTGAACTTGAGGATAAAAGATTCGTGATAGGAGTTCAATGGCATCCAGAAATGATGGTTCAGAATCCAAATTCAAATATGATAAACCTATTTAAAGAATTTATTAAATATGCAGGGAGGGAGTAGTTTATGGGTAATAGTAAAAAGTTTGGGTTTTGGAGTATAGTATTGCTTGGTATTAATGGGGTTATAGGTTCAGGAATTTATCTTTTACCAGGTAAGGCCATGAAGATAATAGGCCCAGGAAGTATATGGATTTATATCTTTGATACTTTGTTAGTTATGTCAATGGCACTATGTTTTGCTGAAGTTGGAGGATTATTTGACAAAAACGGAGGACCATATGTATATGCTAAAGAGGCCTTTGGAGAGTTTGTTGGATTTGAAGTTGGAATTATGAAATGGGCAATAAGTATAATAGCTTGGGCAACAATGGCTGTAGGTTTTGCAACAGCACTGTCAAAGTTTATACCACAAGCAGCAACTCCTTTTGCTAAAAATTTAATCGCTTCAACTATTTTAGTAGGACTTGGTTTAGTTAATATAGCTGGTGTAAAGGCTACAAAATATTTAAATAATATTGTAACAGTTGCTAAATTATTACCTCTTATTTTATTTGTAATTATAGGTATATTCTTCATAAAAGGTGGCAACTTTACTCCAATGTTCCCAAATGGTACAAGTGGAGCAACAATTGGTTCTGCAGCAATATTAATTTTCTATGCTTTTACAGGTTTTGAATCTATTGCAGTTGCGGCAGAAGATATGGATGAACCTCAAAAAAATGTTCCAAAGGCAATTATAGCGACTATGATTTTAGCATCTGTTGTCTATATACTTGTTCAAATTATATCTGTTGGTATTTTAGGAGGAACACTTGCTGAAAGTACAACTCCAGTAGCAGATGCAGCAAAGGTTTTTATGGGAGGTTTTGGTGAGAAATTTGTAGCAATAGCTACTCTCTTATCAATTGGAGGAATAAATATAGCAGCTTCCTTTAATGCACCAAGATCAGGTGTGGCACTTGCAGAAGATGGCATACTTCCAAAATATATAGCAAAGAAGAATAAGCACGATGTTCCTTATATTGCAGTAATTATAACAGTTCTTCTTGCAATACCTGTTGCAGTATCTGGTACATTTACACAGCTTGCTCTGATTTCGGTCATAGCAAGATTTGCGCAATATATACCAACGTGCCTTTCTGTAATTGTATTTAGAAAACGTGGTATGAAGAGTACATATACAATGCCTTTTGGAAGTTTATTACCAATAATTTCGGTTATAGTTAGTATTTGGCTATTAACTAAAGCAACAAAGGAACAAATTTTATGGGGACTTGGTGCTTTAGTTATTGGAATACCATTATACTTTATTCTAAAGTGGATACAAAATAGAGATGCTAAATTAACTCAAAGTATGTAAAATCCAAATACCCCAGATTTATTACAAAAAATACCGTATATAAAGATTTTATATACGGTATTTTTTTTTTATATAGATAACAAAAACTGTATTAGATATGTAGGATAATATCAGGATTATGAAACACCATAAGAAAATTTTAATAATATTGATTTATCTTTCAGTAATCTATTAATTAATTTTATTTGTTAAAATATTGTGCTTGTTGTTATAGATATAACATATACTTCTAAAAATAAAGTCATTTTCAATTTATTGATATAGTTATTATTAAGATATTTATTATATTAGAAATAAATTTTCTATTGATAATAATTATTATATAAGTTAAAATATAATTAAGATTTATTAAAGGGGTGCATAGTATGAAGGTCATAATATTAGGTTGTACTCATGCAGGTACAGCAGCTGCAATAAACACATCAAAGTTATATAAGGATGCTCAAATAACTGTATATGAAAGAAATGATACTATTTCATTTTTATCCTGTGGTATAGCTCTATATGTTGGTGGAGTTGTAAAGGATGTTAAGGGATTATTTTACTCATCACCAGAACAGCTAAGAGAACTTGGAATTAATACTAAAATGAAGCATGAGGTATTAGATGTAGATTTTGATAAAAAAGAAATAAAGGTTAAAAATTTACAAACAGGAGAAGAGTTTGTTGATAATTATGATAAATTAATTATTACTACAGGTTCTTGGCCAATTATACCTAAGATAGAAGGTTATGAACTACAAAATATTCTACTTTCTAAAAACTATTACCACGCAAATGAAATAATAAAAAGTATTGAAAATATACAAAATGTAGTGGTTATTGGAGCAGGATATATAGGAGTAGAACTTGTTGAAGCATTTAGAGAAAAGGGAAAAAATGTAACATTGATAGATACACAGGATAGAATACTAAGTAAATATTTAGATAAAGAATTTACGGATTTAGCAGAAGATGAGCTAAAGAAGAAGGGGATTAATTTAGCTTTATCACAGACTGTAGCTAAATTTGAAGGAGAAGATGGAAAGGTAAAAAGAGTAATTACCGATAAGGGACAGTATGAGGCGGATGTTGTTGTAGTATGTGTAGGTTTTAAACCTTCGACTGAAATGTTTAAAGGTAAGTTAGATATGCTACCTAATGGAGCAATAATAGTAGATGAGTATATGAGAACATCAAAGAGAGATGTTTTTGCTGCAGGTGACTGTGCAGCAGTTTGGTATAACCCAACTAAGTCCTATGAATATATACCCCTTGCAACAAACGCTGTTAGAATGGGAACATTGGTAGCAAGAAATCTTGTAGAAGATAGTATAAAATGGAGAGGAACACAAGGGACATCAGGCATTAAAATATATGATTTAAACATTGCATCAACAGGATTAATAGAAGAGGTTGCAAAGGGCAAGGGGATTAATGTACAGTCGGTTACAATAGAGGATAATTATAGACCTGAATTTATGCCAACGTACGAAAAGGCAAAACTTAAGGTAGTTTTTGAAAAGGAAACTGGACGAATAATAGGTGCACAGATATTATCAAAACATGACTTAACATCTTTAATGAATACAATGTCTGTATTTATACAAAATGATATGACAATAGAAGATTTGGCCTTTACAGATTTCTTCTTTCAACCACATTTTAACAAGCCTTGGAATTTATTAAATATAGTAGGTTTAAGTGCTACCCAAGTAAAAAGTGAATAGATACATTTTATGGAAATAACAAAAACCTACCAAAATGAATAATTCTTTTTGGTAGGTTTTATAAATTTTAAGAATATAACCACTAAAAATAAAGAATTTATACCTTTAGTGGTTAACACAATTTTTTTCAATGTTATTTATATGCTAATAAAATGATTTTTCTTTTTTATTGTATTATAGTAAGATAGATAATTTTTATTTTTCAAGAAATGTATATTAAATTAAAAGCTAAATTAATATTTGTTATCAAAGAATTTTATTTTTATAACTTAGATTCGGCAAGTGAATTGCAAAAAATTACACTTGATATTTTTACTTTTTGTTTCTGTATAAATTTTAATTTAATACAATTTTATACCATTAGATTTGTTTTTTTGAGCATACTAAATAAAACCAAAAATAATTGT
>JAOAAJ010000034.1 GCA_026418935.1 Caloramator sp.
TTCTTCACTCCTTTAAAAATAAAAGGCCTACTGCTGTAAGCCTATTAATCTAAATAATCCTTTAATTTTTTGCTTCTACTTGGATGTCTTAATTTCCTAAGTGCTTTTGCCTCTATTTGTCTAATTCTCTCTCTTGTAACCTTAAATTCTTTACCTACTTCCTCTAATGTTCTGGCTCTACCATCATCTAATCCAAATCTTAATCTTAAAACCTTTTCTTCTCTTGGAGTAAGTGTGTCTAATACATCCATTAATTGCTCTCTTAACATAGTATATGCTGCTGCTTCTGCTGGTGCTGGTGCATCATCATCAGGTATAAAATCTCCAAGATGACTATCTTCTTCTTCTCCAATAGGAGTTTCAAGAGAAATTGGTTCTTGTGCAATTTTTAAAATTTCCCTTACCTTATCAACTTCCATATCCATCTCTTTTGCAATTTCCTCTGCTGATGGTTCTCTCCCTAACTCTTGAAGTAGTTGCCTTGAAACTCTAATTAGTTTATTTATTGCTTCTACCATATGAACAGGTATTCTCATAGTTCTTGCTTGGTCAGCTATAGCTCTTGTTATAGCCTGTCTTATCCACCATGTTGCATAGGTTGAAAACTTATAACCTTTTCTATAATCAAATTTTTCAACAGCCTTAAGAAGTCCTAAATTTCCTTCTTGAATTAGGTCAAGAAATAACATTCCTCTTCCCACATATCTTTTTGCTATACTTACAACAAGTCTTAAATTTGCTTCTGCAAGCTTTTTCTTGGCCTCTTGATCCCCTTTTTCTATTTTTTTAGCAAGTTCTATTTCTTCATCTGCTGAAAGTAATGGAACCTTACCAATTTCTTTTAAGTACATTCTTACAGGGTCATCAATACTTATTCCTTCTGGTATTGATAAATCAAGATCTTCTTCTAAAAGTTGTTCTGGATTAAAATCATCCATGTCCTCTAAAACTTCAATACCCATTGATTCTAAAATTTCGTATATCTTATCAATCTGTTCAGACGATAAGTCAACATCACCTAAAGTTTCCATTATCTCCTTGTATGTTAAAAACCCAGCCTTTTTACCCCTTTCAATTAACTCTTTAACTACTGACATTTTAGCGCCCTTTGATTGATTATCTTCTGCCTTTTTTTCTTGTTTCTTTTGCTTTGATGCTTCTTTTTTCAAATGTATACCTCCCTTCACAGGCACTATATTTGGTCTAATTCCTTTTGAAGTTCTATTAAGTTTTGCATTAATTGTATAGATTTATGTATATCATTTTCTAGTTCACATTTTTTTATCTCACTTTTTAAGCTATTAATCTTATCTTCTAATTTAAAACGTTTAACAGTTTTAATAGCATCATCTAATAATTTTTCCAAATTATCTTGAGAATCTGTAGAGAACGAAAATACTCTTGCTATATCTTCCATCTTATCCTGTTCTTGATATTTGTTCAAAAAATAATTTTTATCTATTGTTTCACCCTTTGGTATTTTAATTGACATTTCATAAGCTAATTCTTTATAAACATCTGTTAAAAACTCTTCTGGCTTTAAATTTGAAAATACCTTTTCATAAAATGATGGGTTATTTAAAAGGGATGATAATACAAAAGCTTCAGCCTTTTTATTTGCTGGAACTAAATTGTAAATATTTCCTTTAATATTATTCCTTATATTTGAATTATTATTCTTAATTGTAATATTTGCTCGATTTTTATTAAGTTTATCTATGATAACGTTTAATGAAATTCCTGTTTCTTCTGATAATTGTTCTGCATAATGTTGAATTAAAACCTCATCTTTAAGTTTAGAGATTATATTTATAACATCATTTATATATTTAACTTTATCAAGCTGATTTTTTATATTCTTTCCTTCTTTTACTTTTAATATCCTATAATCAGTAATAAATAATGCATTTTCTATTAATTTTTTAAATTCTTCAATTCCATTTTTCTTTACAAATTCGTCTGGGTCTTTACCGCTTGGAACTGTAATTACCTTTACATTTAAATCTATGGATTCTAATATTTCTATTCCTTTTAATGTAGCAGCTTGACCAGCAGCATCTGAATCATAACATATGTAAATATTGTTTGTATATCTTTTTAATAATTTTGCATGTTCTATTGTTAAGGCTGTTCCTAATGATGCAACTACATTATTTAGACCAAATTGATGAAGTTTAATACAATCCATGTATCCTTCTACTACAATTATACTGTATAGGTTTTTATTCTTTACTACATAGTTTAAACCATATAAATTTTTACCTTTTTCAAATACCAATGTTTCTGAGGTATTTAAATATTTAGGTTTGCTATCATCTAATACACGACCGCCAAATCCTATAACTCTACCTTTAACATCAAAAATAGGGAACATAATTCTATTTCTGAATCTATCATAGATACCTTTTTCTGATTTTACTAATAAACCAGCTAAAGACATTTCTTCTATTGAATATCCAATTTTTTTTAGATAATTTATCAATGCATCCCATTCATTTAAGCTAAAACCTAAACCAAATCTATTAATTATTTTATTATCTATACCTCTTGAATATAAATAATTTAATGCTGTTTTTGATGTTCTTATATTATTATAAAAATATCTAGCAGCATCAAGGTTTATCTTATACAATCTTTCTTTTAAATCTTTATCTTTGTCTTTACCTTCATCAAAATTTATTTCTATTCCAGCTCTTTCTGCTAAGTAAAATAGTGCCTCTTTAAAATCACAATTTCTGATTTTCATTACAAATCCTATCGTATTACCTGCTGCACCACAGCCAAAGCAATGGAAGAGCTGCTTGTCTTGAGAAACACTTAATGATGGGCCTTTATCGTTATGAAATGGACATACCCCAACAAAATTTCGACCAACTTTTTTAAGTTGAACATATTCAGATATAATATCAACTATATCATTATATTCAACAATTTTATTAATTATATCTTCTGGAATTCTACCCATCTTATCACCTTTATATTTCTACAAAATTATTAAAAATCCTTTTTTATTTATAAAAATTTTATAATCAATATGTAAATAAATATGACACAATTATATTTAATTCGACAATATAAATATAAATCCTTCTTGTTTACAAAAAATTAAAATATTTTACCCCATGGCATTGGAACATATATATTCAAAAATTCATTTATTGCATAACGATCTGTCATACCAGCTATAAAATCACAAACAACCCTTTCTATACCCCACACATCTATCCTATTTTTAAATTCATTTGGTAACTTTTCTATATTATCTATATAAAAATAATAGAGAGTCTCTATCATTTTAATCGCTTTTTCTTCTTCTATTTTTGCCTTTGAACCTATATATACATTCTTAAACATAAAATCTCTTAGTTCCCATGTTGCTTGACCAATTTCACCAGTTAATGAAATTTCACCATATTTTAAAGCATGCTCAATTACTGAAGATATCATTGAATTTATTCTTTCTGAGTGACCCTTTCCTAAAACTTTTATACATTCTTTAGGTAAATCTTCAATTGATAAAATACCCGCTCTTACAGCATCATCAATGTCATGATTTATATAGGCTATTTTATCAGCTAATTTTACAACTTTTCCTTCGTTTGTGTCAGCAACCAAATTAGATGAATGACACAATATACCATTTCTAACCTCATATGTTAAATTTAGACCAGTTCCTTTTTCCAAATAATCAACAACACGTAAACTTTGTTCATAGTGTTTAAAACCATTTTGAGTTATTTTGTCTAATACCTTTTCTCCTGTATGACCAAAAGGTGTATGACCAAGGTCATGTCCTAATGCTATTGCCTCAGTTAAATCATCATTAAGACGTAGTGCTTTTGATATTGTTCTTGCAATTTGTGAAACTTCTAAGGTGTGTGTAAGGCGTGTTCTATAATGATCACCTTCTGGTGCTATAAATACTTGAGTTTTATGCTTTAATCTTCTAAATGCCTTTGAATGTATAATCCTATCCCTATCTCTTTGAAAATCTGTTCTAATATTACATTTTTCTTCAAGTTTTAATCTACCTTTTGAGTCTTTTGCTTTAGTTGCTAAAGGAGAAAGTATTTTTTCCTCTAACTTTTCATATTGTTCTCTTATATTCATATTAACCACCACAATATTTTAATCTATCAATTTATAATATACAACAAAAATTTTCTTTTACCTTCTAAATTAGATAATTTATTTTTTTCTAACAATTTTATTATTGTTGATATAATACATATTTATTCTAATGCTTACATAAAAAACATATAATTTTATTGATAAAAGAGGTGATATGTATGGAATATAATGTTGTAGAAGCTTCAAGAAAAAATTACTCAAAAGATGAAATTAAAAAAATATTAAGCTTTTATAATTACAATATAACTAAAATTGAAAATATAAAAGTTAAAGATTCTGATAAAGCAAGAGCGGTATATAAAATTTATACCGAAACAGGAATTAAATGTTTAAAAAAAACTTATCATGATGAAGATACGCTTCTATTTATTTATTCAGTTATTGAATGGTTAAATATTTTCAACATAAAATGTCCTCGATTTTTGAAAACTAATTCAGGCATTCCTTATGTAAACTACAAGGGAGATTTTTTTGTATTAATGGATTGGATAGATGGACGTAAGTGTGATTATGATAATATTAACGATGTGATAGATGCATCATATAATTTAGCAAAAATACACTTACAAACAAGGAATTTTAAAAGTATAAACGGAAGTAAAATAATATATGGAGATGCTAATCTATATGATAGTTATGAAAAGCATTTTTACCAGCTACTTAATTCATCAAATAAAGCTTTTTATTATAAAGATGATTTTTCAAAATTATTCATTGAAAATGCTGAATACTACATAGATTGTGCTAAAGATTCTTTATATTTTTTATCTCAAATTGATTTTAACAGTAAAGTATTAGAAAAATCAATTTGTCATTATGATTATGTTAATAAAAACATCATTTTTAATAATGATATATATATTATTGATTTTGATAAAGTTAAATTTGATTATTCTATTAACGATTTTTATGTTTTTATAAAAAGGATATTAAAAAGAAAAAGCACTTGTTGGGATTTTAGTTTATTTAAACAAACTATTGAAAACTATGAAAAAATACGTCCTATAAATTACTTAGAATTTAAACTTTTACTTGCTCAACTAATGTTTCCAAATAAAGTTTGGAAAATAACTCGTGATTATTATAAAAACGTTCGTCACTGTAATAAAAAGGCATTTTATAAAATTTTAAAAGAAATAACAGATCAAAAAGAAAGCCACAAGCAATTTATAACAAATGTTTTCGATTACTTTAATAATAAATATTAAGGGGCTATATGTCAGCCCCTTATTTTAGTTTCTTGGATTTTTAACTTGTGCTTGTGCAGCAGCTAATCTGGCTATAGGAACTCTAAATGGTGAACATGATACATAATTTAGTCCAACATTATGGCAAAATTCAACTGAAGTAGGTTCTCCACCATGTTCTCCACAAATACCAAGTTTAATATCTGGTCTAGTTTGCTTTCCTAATTCACAAGCCATCTTAACAAGTTTACCTACACCTGTTTGATCAAGTTTTTGGAATGGATCATACTCAAATATTTTCTTATCATAGTAATCCTTTAAGAATTTACCTGCATCATCTCTTGAGAATCCAAATGTCATTTGTGTTAAATCATTAGTACCAAATGAGAAGAACTCTGCTTCCTTTGCAATTTCATCTGCTGTTAAAGCAGCTCTTGGAATTTCTATCATAGTACCAACTTTATAATCTAATTCTACATCTGAATTCTTTATTATTTCATCAGCAACCTTAACTATTATATCCTTTACATACTTTAATTCCTTTACTTCACCTACAAGTGGAATCATAATTTCTGGTATAATGTTATATCCCAATCTCTTTTTAACATCTATAGCTGCTTCAATTATAGCTCTTGTTTGCATTTCAGCAATTTCAGGATATGTAACTGCTAATCTACAACCTCTATGACCAAGCATTGGATTAAATTCCTTTAAGCTATCAACAGTTGCCTTTAGTTCTTCATATGTTATTCCCATTGTACTTGCAAGTTCTCTTATATCCTCATCTTCCTGTGGTAAGAATTCATGTAGTGGTGGGTCTAACAACCTAATTGTTACAGGTCTATCTTGCATTTCTTCATATATACCAATAAAATCTTGTCTTTGCATTGGTAATAATTTATCTAAAGCTTTTCTTCTTTGTTCTTCTGTTTTAGCAACTATCATTTCTCTAACTGCTGGTATTCTATCTTCATCAAAGAACATATGCTCTGTTCTACAAAGCCCTATTCCTTCAGCTCCAAATTTTACTGCTTGAGCTGCATCCCTTGGAGTATCTGCATTTGTTCTTACTTTAAGTTTTCTTATACTATCAGCCCATTCCATAAATGTTCCAAAATATCCTGATATTTCAGGTTCAACAGTCTTTATTTTTTGTCCATAAACCTTTCCTGTACTACCATCAATTGATATGTAATCTCCTTCTCTTATAATAATATCTTGTACTGTGAAGTATTTACCTTCTTCATTTATCTTTATTTCACCACAACCTGCAACACAACATTTACCCATTCCTCTGGCAACAACAGCAGCATGTGATGTCATTCCACCTCTTGCGGTTAAAATACCTTCAGCTGCAACCATACCTTCAATATCTTCAGGTGAGGTTTCTGTTCTTACTAAAATTACTCTTTCACCTTGTTGTCTCTTTAATTTTGCTTCTTCTGCAGTAAAATAAACCTTTCCACAAGCAGCACCTGGTGATGCTGGTAAGCCCTTTGCGATTTCTTTTGCATTCTTTAATTCTACTTGATCGAACATTGGATGTAATAGTTGATCAAGTTGCTTTGGTTCAACCTTAAGCATTGCTTCCTCTTTAGTAATTAAACCTTCTTCTACCATTTCAACAGCAATTCTTAATGCTGCCTGAGCTGTTCTTTTTCCATTTCTTGTTTGAAGGAAGTATAATTTGCCTTGCTCAATAGTAAACTCCATATCTTGCATATCTTTATAGTGTTTTTCAAGTATATTAGCTATTCTTATGAATTCATCATAGCATTCTGGCATTACTTCTTTTAGCGTCTCAATACTTTGAGGAGTTCTAATACCAGCAACAACATCTTCACCTTGTGCATTCATTAAAAACTCTCCAAATATTTTGTTTTCACCAGTTGATGGATTTCTTGTAAATGCAACTCCTGTACCTGATGTTTCACCCATATTACCAAATACCATCATTTGTACATTAACTGCTGTTCCCCAATCACTTGGAATATCATTAAGCTTTCTATAAACTATTGCTCTTGGATTATTCCATGAACGAAATACTGCCTTTACAGCTTCTAATAATTGCATCTTTGGATCTGATGGAAAATCTTCTCCCTTTTCCTTTTTATATAATTCCTTATATCTTCTTACAACTTCCTTTAAATTCTCTGCAGTTAAATCTGTATCATATTTAGCATTATTTTCTTCTTTAATTTCATCTAAAATGTTTTCAAATAAATTCTTGTCTATTTGCATAACAACATCGCTAAACATTTGAATAAATCTTCTATAGCTGTCATATGCAAACCTTTCATTATTAGTTAACTTTGCAAGTCCTTCAACTGTCTCATCATTTAATCCTAAATTTAAAATTGTATCCATCATACCAGGCATAGATGCTCTTGCACCTGATCTTACTGAAACAAGCAATGGATTTGATGGATCACCAAACTTTTTACCTGAAATATCCTCTAATTTTTTCAAATGTTCAAAAATTTGTTCTACAATATCTTCCCCTACTACCTGACCATCCTCATAATATCTTGTACATGCCTCAGTTGTTACAGTAAACCCTTGTGGCACAGGCAAACCTATATTTGTCATTTCAGCCAGGTTTGCACCTTTACCTCCCAATAAATTCTTCATACTTGCGTTACCTTCACTAAAAAGGTAAACATACTTTTTTTGGTTCATGTTGATAACCCCCTGTCTTTGTTGCTTTATATTAATATTATTAAATTTTATACCAAACCCTACGGGACATATTATGTCCCACATTCTAATGAAATCCCCTTTACTTTCCTTCCCCTAATTTAACAAATAACTTTGTTATGTTTGTTTTAGATACCTTACCTGTTATTTTATATAATTCTTTTCCATCTTCTTGTATAACTTTTTCTACAACTGGAAGACTATCAACTTCATGTTCAATTATCTTTTTTGCAGCATCAAATGCTAAATCTTCGTCTGTAACAGTTATAATATTAGGCATTCTTGTCATGATTATTCCAACAGGTACTTTATGCATATCTGAATTTCCCATTGCAATTTTCAAGAAATCTTTTCTTGAAACTGCACCTGTTAAATAACCATTATTGACTATAAAAATTGTACCTGCATCATTTAAAAACAATTGAACTATTGCATCATATATTGTTGTATCCTCTGATACAATTGCTGGTTTTGACTTTATTTCTGAGACTTTTATATCCCTAATTGCTTCGAATAATAAGCTATTGTTACTTCTTTTTGAATATAAATAACCAACTTTAGGTCTAGCCTCTAATATACCAGTCATAGTAAGAATGGCCAAATCTGGTCTTAATGCTGCTCTTGTTACATTTAACATTTCAGCAAGCTTTTCACTTGTTATCGGTTGATTTTTTTTAACTAATTCAATTATCTCTTCTTGTCTTTTTGTCAGTTTAATAGTAATCACCCTCTCTGCATTTATTATGCATAAATACATCTAATATTATATATTATTATATAAATGCAGAGAAATAATTACAATATATTTTATATAAAAACAACAAATTGTAATAATTTTTTGTACATTTTTTATTTTATTTAATTTCTGGTATATTTGTATATTTAATCTTTTATGTATATTTTATCACTATTTCAATATTTTGCAATAGTTTATATTGTCAAAAAATTAGAATAAGTCAGAATAAACTGACTTATTCTTTCTTTTTATTTAATTCCTTTGCAAATTCCTCAATTTTTTCTTCTACATCCGACTTAATATTTGTTGTATTTTCTTTTATTTCACTTACTTTTTCTTGTATATTTTCTTTAACTACATCATATTTTTCCTTTATAATATCATTTATTACTTCAACGTTTCCATTTGGTCTTTCTATTTCAAGAGAAACTTTAGTTGCAAGCGCTGCAATAGCACCAATTACTAATAAATATGGATTAAGTAATGATAATGCACCAGCCGCTACACCTGCATTAACAGGTATATCAACTAAAACCCTTGAATCTTTTTTAACTTTTATTCTTGTAACATTTCCTTTTTTTATAATCTCTTTAATAGTTTCAGTCAATTCATTACTTACTTCTACCACATTTTGCGTAAAGGTTTTTTGTTTGGATTCCAATTCAATGAGAGCCTCAATTAAATTACCATTATTTTTTTGTAGTATTTCTTTTGCTTCAGCATAACTAACATTTGCACGTTGCCTTAATATATCGATTTTTTCTAAAGTTATTTCTTCCATATAACCATCTCCTAAAAGATATTTTTTATAAAATCTATCGTATTGAGCTTTAAGGATAAATAGTAATTAGTATATTGCTGTAAGAGTTCATCTATAAACTTTAAATTTGTTTTATCATAATATATTTTACCCAAATCTTCTAATTTTATATTCCTTATTTTAGTTAATATTTCTAATTCTTTATTATTAATTCTAATATATGACACATTATTATTACAGGATTTACATATCAAACCACCTTCAATTATACTAAAAAAGGCTTCATCTAATGTTTTTTTCCCGCATTTAATACATTTTAATACTTGAGGAGTATATCCAAGTAAAGAAACTAATTTAAAATCGAAGGTTACTTTTAGGAGATAGTTATCAATAGTTCCATCTTCTAATAAATATAAGGTTTTTAGTAAAAGTGCCAAAACATATACATTTTTATTTTCATTTTCAATAGATTTATCTATAAATTCTAAAAAATACGATCCTAACATTAATTTTTTATAATCGTTTAACAATGATTGAAATGAATTATTAAGGCTTCCTGAATTTAAAACATACATATCCTTGCTTTTAGATAAGACATATTCACCAAAGCAAAACTGTTGTGTTAAATGAAGTTGCTTACTTTTTGTTCTTCTTGCCCCATTGCACAGTATATCTATTTTTCCGTATTTATCAGAAAAAATAGTGATGATTTTGTCATACTCACTATAGTTACATGTTTTTAAAACAACGCCTTGAACTTTATGTATTGACAAAATCATCACTCCTTTTTATTTATATCCTAAGCTTTTTAAAACAGAATCACTGTCTCTCCAGTCCTTTTTTACTTTAACCCATAATTCTAAATAAACATTTGACCCTAAAAATCTTTCAATTTCAATTCTTGCTGTTTGCCCTATTTTTTTAAGCATTTGTCCACCTTTACCTATTATTATAGCCTTATGCGAGTCCTTTTCGCAATAAATTGTTGCATTAATGTTAATACAATTTTTATCTTTATCTTCTTTCATTGTAACAATTTCAACTGCAGTACCATGAGGAACTTCTTCTTGTAAGTTATGTAATAGTTTTTCTCTTATTATTTCAGCAACAACAAATCTTTCAGGTTGGTCTGTTATCATGTCATCTGGGAAATATTTTGGGCCGTATGGTAAATTATTAACAATAACTTTTATTAACTCTTCAATATTTTTTTGTTTTAGTGCTGATATTGGAACTACCTCATCAAAAGCAAAATAACTATAATAAGTTTCAATTGTTTTTGCAATCTTCTCTTTGTTAACTGTATCTACTTTGTTTATAACTAAAATTTTTCTTGATTTTGAATTTTTTATTTGATCTATAATATATTTATCGCCAATATTAAGTTCTTCTTCTGGAGTTGTAACAAATACTATTACATCCACCTGAGATATAGTACTCTGTGCAACTTTAACCATATATTCGCCTAATTTATGCTTTGGTTTATGTAAACCAGGTGTATCCATAAAAACTATCTGATAGTTTTCCTTTGTTAAAATTGCTTGTATAGTATTTCTTGTTGTTTGTGGTTTATTTGAAGTAATAAGAAGTTTTTCTCCCATTATGGAATTAATTAATGTTGATTTTCCTACGTTAGGTCTACCAACTATTGTAACATAACCTGATTTAAAATCATTATTCATTTATATTGCTCCTTTCAATATCATCACTTGTAAAAGCATATGGAAGTAATTCTGTTATTTTATAAACTTTGAATTCACCATTTTTATTTGAACATATCACTTCAATATCTTTACCAAATTCTATTATTACCTGTCTACAAATACCACAAGGATATGTATAGTTTGAACTATCACTAATTATAGCAATTTTTTTAAAATTTTTGTATCCTTCAGAAACTGCTTTGAAAATTGCTGTTCTTTCAGCACAATTAGTTGCACCATAGGTTGCATTTTCAATATTGCATCCAGTGAAAACTTTTCCTTCCTCAGTTAATAATGCTGCTCCTACTCTAAACTTAGAATGTGGTACATAAGCCTTCTTCATTGCTTGCTTTGCTAATTCAACTAAGTTTCTATACTCCATATTTTTTCCCCCTCTATTCATACTTTAGGAATTATTATTATATATAATTTTATGAAAAATTCAATAGTTTTATAAAAAATTTTATTATTTATTTTAAGTCATAATAAAAAGGGCATTACCCTCTATGATAACAACTTAAAAATAAAGATTGTTATCAAGATTCCAAGCAATGCCCCTACAATGGTTTCATAAAGAGAATGTATTTTTCCCTCTACTCTACTTTGTGCAACAAGAAATGCTAAAAAATAAACCAGAGTAATTATTAGTAAATCCTGTATAAATAGTGATATTGCAGTTGCTGCTGCAAATGCAAGAGCACTATGCCCACTTGGCATACCTCCCTTTAAAGGTGTCCCCTCTCCATAAATAGCTTTTATTATAACAGTTGCTATTATAACTAATATTAAGCATATGAAAACTACAGTTATATCAGACTGTTTTATTTTAAATAGAACTGTGTTTGATATTGGTTTTAATCTATCAAAAAATAATAAATATCCTACGATTACAGCATTAATAGCCGAAATTAATACAGCTCCAGCAGCTACATTTTTTGCTATTTTTGCTAATGGATGATAATAATTTGCAGTTACATCTATAGTCGCTTCAATTGCAGTGTTGATCATCTCTAAAACAATTACTAAAGTTATCGTAAAAAACAAGATAAGTATTTCTAATTTAGAAAAATCAAAGAATAAACTCAAAAATAATACAATTATTGCTGCTAAAAGATGTATTTTCATATTTCTTTGTGTTTTTATAGCGTATATTATACCCTCAATAGCATAGTTAAAACTGTCAGATAGCTTTTTTAGCTTCATATTTTCACCTTACCTTGTAAGACCTATATTATTTAATATATCTTCTTCTTTACGCCTCATAATTATCCTATCTTCTTCTATTTCATGATCATAACCTAATAGATGAAGAGTACTATGGACGACTAAAAACGCCAATTCACGTTCAAAGGAATGTCCATATTCTATAGATTGTTCCTTTGCTTTTTCTAAAGATATAACCATATCACCTAATACAACAGCTCCACTTTCTGGATTTATGTCTTCTATATCTACTTCAATTTCACCTTCTTCATAATATCCTTCATCATACTCTAACATTGGAAATGATAAAACATCTGTTTCTTTATTAATTCCTCTAAACTGTTTATTTATTTCTCTTATTTCTTCATTATCAGTAATTATAATACTCAATTCATATGGTTTATTAAAATTTTCATATTTCATAGTAAATTCAACAGCCCTATTAATTAAATTTCTCATTTCATCAGTAAATTCAATTTTATTTTGCCTATTATCATATTCAATCATTTTAATCCTCCTTTGTAGTATCAGGATATTCTATTCTTGTATGAAATATCCCTAATAAAACTTTTATGAATACTTCTTTTATTTTTTCTATATCTTTAAAAGTTAATGGACAATCACTTAATTGATTATCAAACAATTTTTCGTTAATTATTTTTTCAACCATATTTTTAATGTCATCAACTGTAGGACTATTTAACGACCTTACTGCAGCTTCTACACTATCCGCTAACATTATTATTCCTGATTCTTTAGAATTTGGTTTAGGCCCTTCGTATCTAAAATTTTCTTCAACAATATTTTCACCTTCATTTAGTGCCTGTACATAAAAATATTTTACAAGTGTTGTTCCGTGATGTTGCATTATAATGTCTTGAATAGCCGTAGGTAACTTATTTTTTTGAGCTAATTCTAAACCATCTCGTATATGTGAAGTTATAATTGAAACACTTAGTTTAGGTGTAACTTTATCATGAGGATTATCATTTGTTATTTGGTTTTCTTTGAAAAAATACGGTCTTTTTATTTTACCAATATCATGATAATATGCACCTACTCTGGCAAGTAATGCATTTGCTCCAATTTCATTAGCAGCTGCTTCTGCTAAATTACCAACTAAAATACTGTGATGATATGTACCAGGTGCTTCAAATAACAATTTTTTTAATAGTACTTGATTTGGATTAGATAGCTCTAATAGTTTAATTGGAGTTAAAACATCAAATACTTGCTCAAAAATTGGTAAAACACCTATTGCAAAGATTGCTGAAACAAGTCCATTAACAAAAACAAAAAGACTGCTATATAAGGCTTGTAAATATATATTATTATTTAATATATTTATAGCATACACTAATAAAAAATTTATTATTCCTACATATAAACCACTTAGTAAAATATTGTTTCTTTCATGTACCTTTGAAGTAAAAAATGTTCCTAATATACAACTCATTATATACATAATAGAAACATTAATATTAAAGTTAGTAATAATTATAACTATGAGTGTATTAATTAGAGATAAAAGCAATCCTGTCTTTGGACCAAATATTAACGTAGATAATATAGGTAAAAAACTCGCAGGTATAAAGTAAATAGATATAATTTTAAAAGCAAAAGTTAATATCGCTGTTATTACAAGTAAAATACATGTAATAATATAAAAACTTAAATTTGAATTATTAATATTTTCATTTTTAACTAATAATACTAATAATATCAAAGTTGATAAAATTAATATAGTTACACCTACGAATAAAATAAAATCATTTTTACGATTTTGTGATAATATGCCTGCTTTAGCCATAAGGTTAAGATGATGTTCATTTATTACTTCACCTTTTAATACGATATTTTGATTCTTTTTTATAATTACTGGTTCAATTTGTCTTCTTATTTGCTGCTTCATTTCTTCTGTTTTCTCATAATCATAAAACATATTTGGTTTAATTGATGCTACGCCAATTGAATTTGCTAAATCCTTTAAATTTTTATTTAAAGTAGATGATTTGATATAAAAATCAAGGTCTTGTTGTGCTTTTTTAATATCATCTAAATTGTTTTCCCTAATATCTAAAGAAAGTACCTTTATTAAAATGTCATTTAAAAACTTTTTTAAAACGTCTATTTCTTGTTCACTTAATTTTAACAATAATCTAATGTCATCATCACTTAAATTAAGCTTAGATAATTTCTTTAAATTTTCAATTTTTGAAACATCATCAGTAATTTGTTCCTTTTGTAATTTAACATTATCTATTAATTCATTTATATCTTCAATAGATTTCTTTACAATATTTAGATCTTTATTGTATTTAGGTAAAACTTCACTTAAAGCTTTATTTATCTTTTCTTGTGTTGCTTCTTCATCTTCAAAATCTCGTGGTGCTTTTATATCAATAGGTGCAATATCTCCAATTTGTAATGAATATTTCTTTGGAATAACAGTTAGAACGCTAATTAAAAACAAGATTATAAAAGTAATTAAAAAAACAACCACTTTCTTTAATCTTTCATTTATTAATTCCTCAATTATTTTGCTTTTGTAACTCATAAAATCACCTATTTTCATTTTCTTCTTCAAATTTGTTATATGCTTTTATAATTTCTGAAACTAATTTATGTCTAACAACATCTTTATCATTAAAATAAATAAAATCTATGCCTGGAATATTCTTTAAAATTTTTGTTACTTGTTTTAATCCTGAAATCTTACCTTGTCCTAAATCTATTTGAGTTAAATCACCTGTTACAACTATTCTTGAACCATATCCAAAACGTGTTAAAAACATTTTCATTTGTTCTGGAGTAGTATTTTGTGCCTCATCAAGTATTATAAAACAATCATCAAGCGTTCTTCCTCTCATGTAGGCAAGTGGTGCTACCTCAATTATACCTGATTCCATATATTTGTTAAAACTTTCTACTCCTAAAATATCAAATAAAGCATCATACAATGGTCTTAAATATGGGTTTATTTTTTCTTGAAGATCACCTGGTAAAAAACCTAATCTTTCACCTGCTTCTACAGCAGGTCTTGTTAAAACAATTCTATTTACTTTTTTATCTCTTAAAAATTTAACAGCCATAGCAATTGCAAGGTAAGTCTTTCCTGTTCCTGCAGGTCCAATCCCAAAAACTATTTCATTTTTTCTTATAGAATCAATATAGGATTTCTGTCCTAAAGTTTTACACTTAACTGGTTTTCCCTTTGCTGTTGTAATTATTACATCATCTAAAATATTTTCAATTTTTTCTTCACTATCTTCTAAAACAAGACTAATTATATAATTTACTGTTTGTTTTGTAATTATTTCATTTCTTTTTGCTATATCAAGTAGCTTTAATATTACTTTAGTAGCTAAATCTACTTGTCCCACACCTGTAACTTTAATTTCATTATCTCTATTAATAATAAAAACATTAAAGCATTGTTCAATAATTTTGATATTTTCATCAAATTTACCAAATAAATTAACTAACGTTTCTAAATTATCAATAACTATTTTTGACTCTTTTTGCATCATTAACCTCCTAACTATCTATGCTGTTCGTAAGAAATATTTTCTTCTGTTATTACAAGTAATCTAACTGTTACTTTATTTTTTTCTATTATTTTATCATATTTTTTGTCTATTATAGTAGCATCTTTAGGAATTTGTTTGTTAATTTCATATTCTGCTTTATTTGTTGCAATAATAATAGCTTCATCAATAGAATAACTTGTTTTAGTAACTTTTACTTCATATAATTTTTCTTCAACTTTTTCTATTGGTAAGTTATATCCTAACAAATTAATTTTTGTTCTCTTTTCTATTTTATCATAATTTTCAAATTTAGCATCATTTTTGTTTATGTATATCTTTTTTCCATTAATAATATAATATTCATTAATTACATATTCACCTGTACGCTCTGATTTAATACTTAATAAATCCTGTTCTTCAAATATTTCATACCATACTTTAGCGTAAACAGTACCAAATGAATGAACTGTTTTTACCAACTCCTTTGAATTGTCATTTCGATTAGTCCTAAATATATCACCAGTGATTAAAATCTGTCCCTTTTTTACATATTCCCCAGATTTAATTAATGGTGTACCTCTATAACAAAATATTTTTGTAACAATGCCATCTTTTTTTGCAATAATGTCAACTGGGCTTTCTGTATCTACTATTTCAGGGGGTAATGTTCTTTCTACTACCTCTACTTTTAATTTAACACCATCTATAGATAAATTAATTAGCGAAATCTGGTTTATTTCATTAACAAGAATGTTTTCTATTTGTTTTAAATTTATTTTATTTTTCTTTACGCCTATTTTAACACCATTTTTATAAAGACTTTTAACAATTTCATCATTAGATATATTTTTATTACCACTTATATCAATAATCCAAATTAAATTGGATAAGTAATATAAAATAAATATAAAGATTACAATACCTATTAAAAAAAGTCTTCTCCTTAATATTTTATTAAGGTAAAAAACTACTCCTCTTTTTTCTATTATTCTGATTTTAGAATTAGTGATCTTAGCAACCTTTTTTAATTTTTTAAAATCATTTGTGGATATTCTAAATTGTGTGGTTATTAAATCCTTTCGTTTTACATCCCATAACTTAATTCCATTAATATATGATAAATTTATAAATTTTTCTATACTAAGGGATTTTAATTCAACAATTAAATATCCATCTAAAAAATCTCGCTCCCTTCCCATATACCCCTCCAGTTAAAACCTAATAAATTCTAAATTTTTTATTTTTCCCGTTAATACTACTAATTCAGGGTTAATCTCTTTTATAATAAAATTTTCCCCCTCTATTTTGATAATACCAATGCTACTCCTTAAACGTACAACATCAGTACTATATTCAACTATGCCCTTATGATTTTCTATTTGTAGCTCATCATTACCTAAAATTTTAATAGAAGGTATATTTAAAATTATTTCCTTAGGCAACTCAAGTGATTCACTAATTTTATTTTTCACTTTATTTTTCATAGTCCACCTAAAATATAATTGCTTAATTTAATAATATGCTAATAATTTTAATATTATTAAGACTAAAATATAAAATTTAAGGGGTTAACCTTAGTTAACCCCTTTATATTATTGCAGATACTGCTTTACTATTTGATTTACTAATTTTCCATCTGCTCTTCCTTTAACTTTTGGCATTACTATTGCCATTACTTTTCCCATATCCTTGATTGAATTTGCTTGAACCTCATTCACGGCTTCTTTAACTATTTCAGATATTTCTTCTTCTGTTAATTGCTGAGGAAGGTACTCAAGCAAAATCTCTATCTCTTTACTTGTTTGTTCTATAAGATCCTGCCTGTTCCCTTTTTCAAACTCCTCAATGGAGTCTCTTCTTTGTTTAACCTCTTTATTTAAAACTTCAATTACTTGTTCATCATCAAGTTTACTTCCATCAACTTTTTCTGCTTGTAGTATCGCTGCTTTAGCCATATTTAGAACATTTGCTCTAAATCTGTCTTTGTTTTTCATAGCAGCTTTCCAATCTTCTTGAATTCTTTCTTTGAGTGACATATTCACCCTTCTTTCATTACTTAAACTTTCTCTTTCTAGCAGCTTGAGACTTCTTCTTACGCTTTACGCTTGGCTTTTCATAATGTTCTCTCTTTCTTATTTCAGAAAGAACACCTGCCATCGCACACTTTTTCTTAAATCTTCTTAGTGCGCTATCTAATGATTCGTTTTCGCCAACTCTAATTTCTGACACCTTTATCCCTCCCTCCGCTTAACATATTGCATACATTATTATGATGTTCCGTGAATTAAGCACACAATCAAGGACACATTATATTATATATTATGAGTGTAAATATTGTCAATAAAATATAATAAATTTGTTAATTTTTGATTTAATATCATCAACCTGGTGGCCATTGAAAATCTCTTCCACCTAAAAGATGAAAATGTATATGCTTTACTGTTTGACCTGCTTTTTCTCCTGTATTTGTAACAAGTCTAAATCCTTCATCTATTAAATTCATCTGCTGTGCTATAATTTTTGCTACTTTAAATATATTATTTAATATGTTTCCTTCTGTATCAATTTCTAATACTGATTCATAATGCTTTTTAGGTATAATCAAAATATGAACAGGAGCAACTGGATTTATGTCTTTAAATGCAATTACATTTTCATCTTCATAAACCTTTGATGCTGGTATTTCATTATTTGCAATCTTACAAAATATACAATCCATACTCTCACCTCCCATAGACATATTATACCATTTCACCTACTAATATGTCATTATTAACATCAAGAATTTTAGTATTTATTATTTCACCCTCTATATTTTTTTCAGAACTAACTTCTACTTTTATATAATTTCGTGTGTATCCATAGTAGAATTCTTCTCTTTTTTCTTCAATTAATACATCCATTATTCTTCCAATAAATTTTTTATTAAATTCCTTTTCACAGTTATCGCTTAATTCAATTAATAATTTACTTCTTTTTTCTTTTTCTTCATTGTCTACAGTCTCCTTAAACTCAGCTGCTTTTGTTCCTCTCCTCGGGCTGTACTTAAAAACATGTAATTTATTCAATTTTATTTCTTGTAGAAATTCATATGTTTTTTTGAATTCTTCAGCAGTTTCACCAGGAAAACCTACAATAACATCAGTTGTAACTGAAACATCTTTAAAATATTCTCTTAAATTAACAACTGCCTCTTTATATTCATCTGTTGTATAGTGCCTATTCATTCTTTTTAATGTTTCATTGCATCCACTCTGCAATGAAAGATGAAAATGCTCACATAACTTTTCACATTTAGCAAGCCTTTTAATATTATCTATATTAAAAAATGATGGTTCTACGGAACCTATTCTTATTCTTTCTAAACCCTTAATTTCATTTAGTCTCTCTATTACATCAACTAAAGTAACATTTCCAATATCCTTTCCATAGGAAGCTACATGTATACCCGACAATATAATTTCTTTATAACCGTTATCAACAAGTTTATTTACTTCTTCAATTATTGTTTCAAATTTTTTACTTCTAACAGGACCTCTTGCATAAGGAATTAAGCAGTAGGAACAAAATCTATCACATCCATCCTGTATTTTAAGGAATGCTCTTGTTTTATCTTGATAGTGGTCTATTTCCATTTCTTCAAACTCTCTAACTGTCATTATATTCTTTACTTTATTTAATTTTTTCTTTGTTTGATTAAATTCATCAATATAATCTAATATTTTACTTTTATTATCTGTCCCAATTATTATATCAACATCTTCTATTTTTGAGACTTCATCTGGTGCAACTTGAGCATAACATCCAACAGCTATTACTATTGCGTCTTTATTATTCTTTTTCGCCCTTCTAATCATCTGCCTTGATTTTTTGTCACCAATACTTGTCACTGTACAAGTATTTATCACATAAATATCAGAAAAGTCTTCAAAATCAACAACTTCATACCCATTTTTTTCGAATATTTCTGCCATTGCTTCTGTTTCATATTGATTAACCCTACATCCTAATGTATAGAATGCTACCTTTTTCATTTCATTCCTCCTATATCTGATAACTCATAAAGCAAGATAGTGCTTGCTACTAAACCTGCTGTTTCTGTCCTAAGAATTCTTGGACCTAATGTTATTGGTTTAAAACCATTTTCAATAAAATGGTTTATTTCTTCTTCAGTAAATCCACCTTCAGGTCCAATTATAACTGCAATGTTTTTATAATTTCTATTTTCTCTAAATACGTCTTTAAAACTTACAGATTTTTCTTTTTCATAGGGTACAACTACTAAATCAAATTTTTTTAGCTTCTCAATAGCTTCTTTGAAACTTAATAGGTTATTTACAGTTGGTACAATACCTCTATTAGATTGTTTTGCAGCTTCATATGCTATTCTATTCCAACGTTCTAATTTATTACTAATGTCCTTTCCTTCAGTTTTAACAACAACTCTTTCTGTTAATATTGGATAAAATTCTTTTATTCCAATTTCAACACCCTTCTGTATAATAAGCTCCATTTTTTGGGCTTTCGGCAATCCTTGAAAAAGTACTATGTTTATATTAGATTCATTTTGGTTTTTAAAGCTTTCTTTTATTTTACATATCACATCTTTTTTATTTATTTCAATTATATCACATATAAATTCGTTTTCATTTCCATCGCAAACTTGAATTGTATCTCCAATTTTTAATCTTAAAACTTTTGATATATGTTGTACATCTTCTCCTTTTATATGTATTTTATCATTTATGATATTGTCTCTTATGACAAAAAACTTATTCATAAAATCCTCCTTACTTTCTTGCTACTATTGCAACCCATTCTCCTTTGTTATTTTCATCAATTATCTTAAAACCATTTTGAACTAAAGCATCTTCCACTTCCCTTTGCTTATCCTTTATTATTCCTGAAGATATAAAAAGTCCATCATCTTTTATGTAATCTTTTATAAATGATGATAGATATATTACTACATCTGCTATTATATTTGCTATAACTATGTCTGCTTTTCCATCTACGACATCAACTAAATTACCATGTAATATTTTAACATTATTAACCTTGTTATATTCAACATTAATTTTAGCGGCATCTACAGCTACCTCATCCAAATCAACTCCTATTACTTCCTCAGCCCCTAATTTTGATGCAACTATAGATAATATTCCTGAACCAGTTCCTATATCAAATACCCTATCTCCTTTTTTGCAATATTTTTCTAAAAACTCAATACACATCATTGTAGTTTCATGAGTTCCTGTTCCAAAGGCCATACCAGGATCTAATTCTACTATAATTTCACCTTCTTTTGGATTGTAGTCTTCCCATTTTGGTTTTATAATTATTGAATTTCCTATTTTAGTTGTCTTATAATACTTTTTCCATTCATTTGCCCAGTCCTCTTCTTGTACTTTATTCTTTATTATTTTTCCCATCCCAATATCAATTCCTAAACTCTTTAATTCATTTAACTTTTCTTCAATAATATTAAGTATTTCTTCTATTTTATCTTCCTTGCTAAAATATGCTTTAACAATAGCAGCGTCCTTACCATATTCAAATATATTATAATCAGCATAATCCCAAGTAAATGGTCCTGATGGACGTTCAGTTATATCATTAGGGTCTTCAATTGCAACCCCTTTAACATCAAGAGCGTAAAAAATACCTGCCACAGGTTCAACAGCTTCACTTTTTGTAACAACTTTAATTTCGATCCATTCTCCCTTCATAGCATTTCCTCCTTAGTTAATTTTACCGTTTTATTATATCATAATAATATTTTATAACAATTGCATTTTATTAATTTTTATTATATGTAAAAAGGCATGTATTAAAACATGCCTAACTAAACATATCTTTAACTTTATCAGCCAAAGTTTTCTTTTTATCTATATCCTCACCAAATTCTTCTGCAAGTTTCTTTAGCAATTCTCTCTGTTTCGAATTAATATTCTTTGGTATTTCTACCTTAATTTTTGCATATAAATCTCCTCTACCATTACTTCGTAACTTAGGTACACCTTTACCTTTCAACTTAATAACTTCACCAGGTTGAGTTCCTTCAGATAAAACATGTTGAACATCTCCATCAAGTGTAGGAATTTTAATTTCTCCTCCTAATATGGCCTTGATAAAGGACACAGGAACTTCACAGAATATGTCTGTTCCTCTTCTTTCAAATTTAGGATGTGGTTTAACTCTAATGTTAATATATAAATCCCCTGGCATTCCACCTCTAACTCCAGGTTCTCCCTGACCTCTAAGTGGAATTGTGTTACCATTATCAACACCTGCTGGTATATTTATAGTTATAATTTTTTTCTTTCTGACTCTTCCTTTTCCTCCACAGTTTGTACATGGAGAATCAATTACCTTACCTTCACCATGGCATTTATCACAGGTTGTAACACTAACAAAGCTGCCAAATGGTGTATTCCTTTGAACCTTAACTTGCCCAGTACCATGACATTTATCACAAGTTTTTGGCGTAGTACCAGGTTTTGCACCTGTACCATGACAAACATCACAATCTTCATTTCTATATATTTCTATATCCTTTTTTACACCAAATACTGCCTCTTTAAATGAAAGTTCAAGATTATATTCTAAATCGGCACCTCTTTTAGGACCAGTTCTTTCTCTTCTCTGTCCAAACATACCGCCGAATATATCCCCTAAATCATCAAATATATCAGAAAATCCTCCAAAACCTCCAAAATTGGAGAAATCAAATCCTCCAAAACCACCTTGGCCATTAAAATCTGTTGTACCAAATTGATCATATTGAGCTTTCTTTTGAGGATCTGACAGGACTTGATAAGCTTCATTTATCTCTTTAAACTTTTCTTCCGCCTCTTTGTTTCCAGGATTTCTATCTGGGTGATACTTTAAAGCTAATTTTCTAAACGCACTTTTTATTTCTTCATCAGTTGCATTTTTCTCTACGCCTAATATTTTATAATAGTCCTTTGCCAAACAATTCACCACCCTTCATTATATAAGGAGGGAATAATCCCTCCTTGTTGAAAATTACTTGTCGTCTTTTACATCGTAATCAGCATGAACTTCATTATCATTTTGTGTTCCAGCTGTTTCATTATGTTGTGCATATTGCTGATAAATTCTTGATGATATTTGGTAGAACTTTTGTATTAGCTCATCTGTAGCAGACTTAATTGCATTAACATCTGTACCATTTAGTGCATCTTTAACCTTCTTAATATGTTCTTCTATAGTATTTTTCTCTTCTTGAGTAAGTTTACCTTCTAATTCTTTAAGTGTCTTTTCAGTCTGATATACAACAGAATCTGCATTATTTCTTATTTCAATTTCTTCTTTTCTCTTTCTGTCTTCTTCTGCATATTTTTCTGCCTCTTTAACTGCTTTTTGTATTTCTTCTTCAGTTAGATTTGTTGATGCAGTAATTGTAATATTAGCTTCCTTACCTGTTCCTAAGTCCTTTGCTGAAACATGAACTATACCGTTTGCGTCAATGTCAAATGTAACTTCTATTTGAGGAATTCCTCTTGGTGCAGGTGGTATACCTGACAATGTAAATCTACCAAGAGTCTTATTATCCTTAGCCATTGGTCTTTCACCTTGTAGAACATGAATTTCAACTGACGTTTGACCATCTGCAGCAGTTGAGAATATTTGGCTCTTTCTTGTTGGTATTGTTGTATTTCTTGGTATTAATGTTGTAAATACTCCACCTAATGTTTCTATACCTAATGAAAGTGGTGTAACATCTAAAAGTAGTACATCTTTAACTTCTCCTGTTAATACACCAGCTTGAATTGCCGCACCAACTGCAACACATTCATCTGGATTTATTCCCTTAGTAGGTTCTTTTCCAGTAAACTTTCTAACTGCTTCTTGAACTGCTGGAATTCTTGTTGAACCTCCAACAAGTACAACCTTATCAATTTGATCTATAGAAAGTCCTGCATCTCTTAGAGCATTTCTCATTGGTTCTATTGTAGCTTCAACTAAATCATGTGTAAGTTCTTCAAATTTTGCTCTTGTTAAAGTTAGATTTAGATGCTTTGGTCCTGTTGCATCAGCTGTTATAAATGGTAGATTTATTTCTGTTGATAAAAGAGTTGATAATTCAATCTTTGCCTTTTCTGCAGCTTCCTTTAATCTTTGCATTGCCATTTTGTCACTTCTTAAATCTATACCATTTTCAGCCCTGAATGTTTCAACAAGATAATCTATAATTCTTTGGTCAAAGTCATCTCCACCAAGATGTGTATTTCCATTTGTTGCCTTAACTTCAAATACTCCATCACCTATTTCAAGAATTGAAACGTCGAATGTACCTCCGCCTAAATCATATACAAGTATTTTTTGATTTTTATCCATTTTATCAAGACCATAAGCAAGTGATGCAGCTGTTGGCTCATTTATTATTCTTAAAACTTCAAGTCCTGCTATTCCACCTGCATCCTTAGTAGCTTGTCTTTGACTATCATTAAAATATGCAGGAACAGTTATAACTGCTTGTGTAACTGGTTCACCAAGATATGCTTCAGCATCAGCCTTTAACTTCATTAATATCATTGCTGAAATCTCTTGTGGAGTATATTCTTTGTCATCTATTTTCACCTTATGGTCAGTTCCCATATGCCTTTTTATTGATATAATAGTTCTATCAGGATTTGTTATTGCTTGTCTTTTTGCAACTTGACCTACAATTCTTTCTCCATTTGGTTTAAATGCAACAACTGATGGAGTAGTTCTTGAACCTTCTGAATTTGGAATTACAACTGGTTCTCCACCTTCCATAACGGCAACACAAGAGTTTGTAGTACCAAGGTCAATTCCTATTACCTTTCCCATTTTATCTCCTCCTCTTTATTAGTTTGCAACTTTAACCATACTATATCTTAATATTTTTTCTTTATATTTATATCCTTTTTGAAAAACTTCAACAATGATATTCTCCTCAAGGGTTTCATCTTCTATATGCATTACAGCATTATGAAAATTTGGATCAAATTTTTCATTTAATGCAGGTATTTCCTCAATACCTAATTTTGATAGCGTATCTTTAAATAATTTTAATGTCATTTCAACACCTTCATAAAACGGTGTTCTTTCTTCTGACGAAAGAACTGCTCTTTCTAAATTATCTAAAATTGGTAATATATTTTTAATCGCATCTGCAAAACCATCATCATATATAGTCTCTTTTTCCTTTTGTGTTCTTCGTCTATAATTGTCAAACTCAGCCTTTGTTCTTTTTAGAAGTTCCAAGTACTCATTGCATTCCTTAGTCTTTTCATCAAGCTGATTTTTTATAGAGATTATATCCTCTTTAGTTTCATCATTAGTATCTCCGTTTTCCTCATCCTGAATAGATGGGCTATCAACTTCTTCAGATAAAGCATCCTTCTCATCATTTTCAAGTTCATTTTCATTTACTTTTATTTCTTCTGTCACACTATCACCTCAACTATAGAGTTTTTTCAAATATCTCACTTAATACATTGGATATCGATTTCAATATTCCAATAACTCTTGCATAGTCCATTCTTTTTGGACCAATTATTCCTATTGTTCCTGCAGTTTTATCTGCAATATTATATGTTGCTTTTACAATACTACAATCTTTAATTTTGTCGTTTTCATTTTCACAGCCTATATAAACACAGAATTTATTTGTATCATCTGAAAAAATATTTGTTAATGACTTTTTATCTTCAATAAATGATAAGAATGTTCTTGCTTTGTCCTTGTCATCATATTCAGGATATTCAAATATATTAGTCGTTCCCTCAAGATATACCTCTGCATCATCTTCCTTTAAACTTTCATATACAACAGATATGATGGCAGAAAATATTTCACTATATTCCCTCATATGACTCTGTATATCAGAAATAACTGTAAGCCCTATGTCATTTATAGTTAATCCTGATAATTTCTCATTTAATAAATTATTCAATTTTAATATTTTAGAATCATCAACTGCATTAGGCGATTTTATAACAACATTTTTTATAATACCTGTATCTGTAACTACAACAGCAACAATGTCATAATCACTTACACGTATTAATTGCAAAGACCTAATTGAACTTTTTCTAACAGAAGGAGTAAGTACTGCAGATGTATATTTTGTAATATCGGATATTAATTTAGTTGTTCTTTTAATAATTTTATCTAATTCATTTATAGTTTGTATTTGAAGCATATATTTAATTTTTTCTATTTCTTGTGGGGATGGATATTTTATTTCCATTATTTGATCTACATAATACCTGTATCCTCTGTCAGATGGTACTCTTCCAGCTGATGTATGGGGTTGTTCTAAAAGTCCTAGATCCTCTAAATCCGCCATTTCATTTCTAATTGTTGCCGGACTTATATCAGTCAAATATTTTTTAGCTATAGTTCTTGATCCAACAGGTTCAGCAGTTTCTATATAATCTGTAACAATAGCTTTTAATATTTTCCTTTTTCTTTCACCTAGTTCCATTACACCACCCCCTTTTCTTGTTAGCACTCATTACTCACGAGTGCTAATCACTACGATTTTAAAATATCACTATTAAAATATTTTGTCAATATATGCATTATTATAATAAAATTTCATTTTAAAAAGGAAACAAAGACTAAATTAGATAAATCTCGTCCTTTCTCTGTTAATCTTATGTTTTCTCCACATTTCTCTATTAACCCTTTATCTTTTAGATCTATTATCTCATCCCCATAAACCTCCATAATATCCTGACTGAATTTATTTTTGAATTTGTTTATATTAATTCCACAATTCATTCTTAAACCTAAAAACATAAACTCTGACATGTGCTCTTCCTTGGTTAAAACATTTTTTTCATCTATTGCATTACCATCATTATTTATATCATAAATATATTGTTTTATATCTTTTACATTACTATACCTTATACCTTTTATATATGAATGTGCACCTGCACCAACTCCAATATATTCTTCATCACTCCAATAAATTATATTATGTTTGCATTCATAACCTAATTTTGCAAAATTTGATATTTCATACTGTCTATATCCATTATCTATAAGTATGCTTATCATTGTATGATAAAGCACCCTTTCTTCATCCTCATCTAATAATTTTAGCTCATCTCTTTGATATAGATCATAAAACTTAGTACCTTCTTCGATAATCAAACTATAACAGGAAATGTGTTGTGGATTTAATTTTGTTACATTTAATATTGTTTTTAAAAATTCTTCACCTTTTTGATTTGGTAGATTAAACATCAAGTCCACATTAATATTATTAAACCCTAAGCTCTTTGCATCATAATAATTAGCTAAAAACTCCTCATAGGTATGAATTCTTCCTAATCTTTTTAATATAGAATTATCTGTACTTTGTAGGCCAATCGACAACCTATTTATACCATATTTTTTTAATATTTTAAGTTTTTCTCTATTTAAAGTACCAGGATTTGCTTCTATTGTAAATTCACTTGGTATAAACTTTGAAATTCTATATAGTAGTTTTTCTAAATTATTTATAGATAAAATGGTGGGAGTGCCCCCACCAATAAAAATCGTGTCAAAATTCTTTTCTTTTAATGAGTCTATTTCTTTAATAAGTGCCTCAATGTATTCATCCTGATATTCTATATTCACAATTGAATTGAAATCGCAATAAAAACATTTACTTTTACAAAATGGTATATGAACATAAAGTCCCTTCATTATTCCACCTTCAATACTGCCATAAATGCTTCTTGTGGAACTTCAACAGTTCCTATTTGTTTCATTCTCTTTTTTCCTTCCTTTTGCTTTTCAAGTAGTTTCTTCTTACGTGAAATATCTCCACCATAACATTTTGCTAAAACATCTTTTCTTAATGCCTTTACAGTCTCTCTGGCAATTACTTTTGAGCCTATAGCTGCTTGAATTGGTATCTCAAACAATTGTCTTGGTATTATTTCTTTTAATTTTTCAGCAATTGCTCTTCCCTTTTGATATGCCTTTTCCTTTGGAACAATCTGTGATAAGGCATCTACAGGGTCACCATTTAATAATATATCAAGCTTAACAAGCTCTGATCTTTTATATCCTGCAAGTTCATAATCAAGGGATGCATATCCCTTTGTTCTTGACTTTAATGCATCAAAGAAATCATAAATTATTTCATTTAATGGTATTTCATAGTGAAGCATAACTCTTGTAGTCTCTAAATACTCCATATTTTTAAATATTCCTCTTTTTTCTTGACATAATTCCATAACAGCCCCTACATAATCTGAAGGACAAATTATACTTGCATTAACAATTGGTTCTTCCATATAACTTATTTCAGTTGTTGGTGGCATATTAGTTGGATTAGTAAGTTCTATAACTTCACCATTTGTCTTAGTAATTTTATATATAACACTTGGAGCAGTAGTCACTAAATTTAAGTTGTATTCTCTCTCTAATCTTTCTTGTATTATCTCCATATGAAGAAGACCTAAAAATCCACATCTAAAACCAAAACCTAATGCTACAGAAGTTTCTGGTTCAAATGTTAATGCAGCATCATTTAATTGTAGCTTTTCTAAAGCATCCTTTAAATCATTATAGTCTGAACTATCTGCTGGATAAATACCACTATAAACCATAGGAATGGCAGGTCTATAGCCAGGTAATGGCTCAGTAGCTGGTCTTTCTGCTTCAGTTATAGTATCTCCAACTCTTGCATCCCTAACATTTTTTATGCTTGCTGTTACATAACCAACATCACCAGCTTGTAATTGTTCAACTTCCATAAAGCTTGGTCTAAATATACCAACTTCAGTAACTTCATACTCCTTACCTGACATCATAAGTTTTATTTTAGTACCCTTTTTTATAGTACCTTCTTTCACTCTAACATAACACACAACACCCTTATATGGATCATAGTAACTATCAAATATAAGAGCCCTTAAAGGTGCATCTTCATCACCATTTGGACAAGGAATTTTTTCAACTATTGACTTTAATACATCCTCTATTCCTAATCCAACCTTTGCTGATATTAATGGTGCATCACTACAGTCAAGACCAATTACATCTTCAATTTCCTTTTTTATTTCTTCAGGTCTTGCACTCGGTAAATCTATTTTATTTATTACTGGTACTATTTCTAAATCGTGTTCTAATGCCAAATAACAGTTAGCAAGTGTTTGTGCTTGAATTCCTTGAGTTGCATCTACTACTAATATTGCACCTTCACAAGCTGCTAAGCTTCTTGATACTTCGTAATTAAAATCTACATGCCCAGGTGTATCTATTAAATTTAATATATATTCATTATTGCCATCATTATGAATTAATCTAACTGCTTGTGCCTTAATTGTTATTCCTCTTTCTTTTTCAAGCTCCATTGTATCTAATACCTGTTCTTCCATTTCTCTTTGAGTTAATGTACCTGTTTTTTCTATTAATCTATCTGCTAATGTTGACTTTCCATGATCTATATGAGCTATAATACAGAAATTACGAATTTTCTTTTGTCTATCACTTGGCATAGCCTAACCTCCTTAAAAATAATACAAATATACAAAAATAGTCATAATTGATTATAACACAATATTTTATAAATATGTCAACATAGATTTTATAATATAAAAGGAATGTCCTTAGACATCCCTATTTTAAATATATAGCAATTGCCTTTGCAATTATTTTACTTGATCTCACCGCTTCATCTAATGAATTAAGGTTAGAACCTACTTCAAGTAAAACCATTTTATCAGATAAATCTTGATTATATTTTGCATTTTGCTTAACTATACCTCTGCTAAAATTAGGATACATATTATTTATTATAGTATTTAATTTTTCTGCTTTATCATAATTAGCTTTATAATTTTTATTTTTTGCACCTACTACAAACATTGGTCTTGCATATCTTTCTTCATTTATAATAACAGTTGTTTTGCTTGATGAAGTAGTTGCATCTCTATGTAAATCTATAATTATTTTTAAACTTGGATACTTTTTTAAATAAGCAGAAACTGTGGGCCTTGATTTTTCATATCCCTTTTCTCTTGTGGGTAAATCATGTATTGTTATGTCGTGAACCACTGCAATACCATATTTTTCTTCTAACTCCTTTTTAAGCTCTTCACCAACCTTAACAATATTTAGATTATAATCAGTTGTAAAATTTCTATCCTTTGAATTGTTAGGATTAAAACTTTCAGTTGTATGTGTATGAAAAATCAAAACAAGCGGTTTGCCCTTATCTATCTTTTTCTTTTCCACATCATTTTTATCATTAGGTTTAACAACAGTTATTGAATCATTATCCTTTTTGGTAGGCTCTTTAGGTTCTTCTATGTCAATATCATTTTCGTTTTGCTCTTTTTTATCATTATCAGCTACAATGATTACTGGATTGTCATGATTAGTAAATAGATTTGATATATCAATATATCCAATCAAAGGTATCTGGGTTTCAAAATAGCTTGTTGGATCTTCTATATCTACACCAATTATATGTTTTAAAATCAAAGGAAATAAATTAACTTTATCTTCATCTTCAATATTTTTATATATATAATCCATTGTACTGTTTGATTTACTAATTGTACTAATATAAAAGCTATTAAAGTACAAATTTTTTGCCAACATTATAGGCGAAAATATAGATATAGAAAGCCAAATCAACAATAAAATATAAATAATATTTAGTATAATTATCTCATATCTTTTTTTCATTCCCTCATCCCCTTTGTAAATAACCTCTTAAAAATATATTATTTTTTACTCTAAAATATTACTGAAGGTATTTATTTAAATCTTCCTTATCAAGGGATGGATGTAGTGCTAAATTTATTGAATTAGCTATTATTTTTGACATATCATCTATTAATGCATCTATTTCCTTCGGAGTTACCATTAAATCACTTATGTATGGACTTAAAATCTCTTTTATTAAAATATATTTTTCATTTTTATCAACTTTTTTAACTATATCATAAAACTCTTTATTATCCTTACTCTGCTTTATCAATTCATCTATAATCATATCAATTGTATCATTTGCCATTGTAGCTGCATCAACCACGGTTGGTACACCAATTGCGATTACAGGTACTCCTAAAGTATCTTTATTTAGAGCCATTCTTTTATTTCCAACACCCGAACCCGGTCCAATGCCTGTATTTCCTATTTGAATAGTAGATGCAACTCTCTCCATCTTTCTTGACGCTAATGCATCTATTGCTATAACATAATTAGGTTTAACCTTTGAAATTACACCCTGTATTATTTCTGCTGTTTCAATACCTGTTAAACCTAAAACCCCTGGTGCTAATGCACAAACTGGATTTATTCCTTCATCAATATGCTCAGGCATTAATTGTTTTAAATGCCTTGTAATTAGTAATTTAGAAACTACCTTTGGACCTAAGGCATCGGGAGTTACATTCCAATTTCCTAAACCTGCAACTAAAACTGTATCCCCATCCTTGATTCCTATCATGCTTTCTAATTCTTTAGCTAAAACCTCACTTATTTTATCATGTGCCTCAGCATCATAGTGTTTTATCCCAGGAATCTCTATTGTTACATACCTGCCTATTTCTTTGCCCATTATTTTTGCACCACGTTCATCCTTTATTTCAACAACAGTAACAGAAACATCCTCATAAGGCTTTTTTACATCAACTTCAACCCCAGGAACTTCTGTATTATTATCCTTTTTATAAATTTCTCTTGCCTCAACAGCTAAATCAGTTCTAATATTTATCACATTAATCCCTCCTTTAGTATTTAGTATATACATACAAATTTTTTTTATTTTTATTTTAAATTTACTTGCTTATTTTAAATCATAATGATATAATACAATCGTTACGAACAAACAGTTCGCCGTGTCCCCAAACTGCTGTAATGTCCCACTTACTAAAATATTTCAGGAGGGATATTAAAATGGCAAATATTAAGTCAGCTATTAAAAGAATAAGAGTTACTGAAAGAAGAACTCTAAGAAACAAAATGGTAAAGTCAGCTGTTAAAACTGCTATAAAGAAATTTGAATTAGCACTAAACAGCGGCAATATCGACGAAGCAAAGGTTTTATATGCAGAAGCAGTTAAAGCACTTGATAAGGCTGCAGCAAAAGGTGTAATACATAAAAATGCTGCATCAAGAAAGAAGTCAAGACTTACTGTAAAGCTAAACAAAGCCCTTGCATAATAAAAACACCCTTTTGGGTGTTTTTATTATGCACATAATTCTATTATTAAATTTTCAATAGCAACTGTAGAATTTAGCTCCCCTTGTTTTATCTTTAAATCATATTCATAGCATTTTTTTATATTTTTTTTCAAATCCTTTAATTCGTATTTTTTAATCCACTTCAAATAATTTTTAAGTGCAAAATCTCTAATATTATATTTTTTTACTACATCATTGTAATTTTCTATATAAATTTTTAACAAGTACATAATTTTAAAATTTCTAAATATCATACTCAAAATCATAAGTTCTTCTTCTCCTTGAAGAATCATTTGATTATAAACTTTTATTGCATCATCAATTTCCTTAATTGTAATATAATCTAAAAGTCTAAAAACATTATTTTCAATACTTTTAGATATAATTATTTCTATATCCGTTTTATCAACTGTTTTCTTATCTCCTAAATAATCAACTAATTTTTTTAATTCTAAATCAATATTTTCATTTGAAAGCGCAAGTTCTGATGTTAAATATAATAAGTTTGACTTTGTAATTGTTTTATTTTCTTTAATTAAATAGTTTTGAATATATTCTTGAAGGTTCTCTCCCTTTAATTTTTTATATTCTATAACCATTCCATTTGTCTTAAATAACTTATATAAGTTACCGATTTTATCAATGTTTGTATAGCTTGACAATAGCAAAATATTTGTATTAGGTATTTTATTTAAATATTTTACAAGATCATTTGAAAGTGCATTATTTTCAAATATATAATTAGCATTTTTTATATGTATTAGCCTCTTATCTGACATAAAAGGAGTAGTTTCGCAGGCATTAATTATAGACTCTATATTTACACTTTCACCATCCATAATCAATATATTTAATTCTTTAAACTGTGTAATCAAATCATATACTAAATCAATAGTATTATTTATTATGGATTTTTCTTGTCCATATACTAAAATTAATGATTTTATATTTTTAATATTCTTTTTAAAATCATCAAAATTATTTAATTCCACTTCGCATCATCCTTTTTATCTATATGATTTTATATTATATTTATAACCATCTGTCTTTACTTGTATTGTACTATCTCTATCTGTTCTATAATATTTTATACTATTCTCTTCTAACAAATCAATAACCTCTTTAGCCGGATGATTAAAATTATTTTTGCCTACAGTAAATATGGAGTTTTGTATTTTTAAGTTTCTTAATATTTCATCATTAAAGGAATATCTTGAACCATGATGTGGCATTTTCACTATTTCAAACTCTCCTATTATTTTTTGCATTAGAGACAGTTCTGCATCAGCTGTAAGTAGGAAATCAAATTCTTTATACCTACCTATTATTACTAAACAATTCTCATTAACATTTTCACTCTGTTCTGATTCATTAGATATTATATTAAGCTCAACCCCATCAACTACTAATTTATCATTATTTTTTAATTCAATGAATTCTTTATTATTGGGCTGATATGCGAATTTTGAATCTACCTTTAGATTATCTACAATGTATTGTAATCCACCAGCATGGTCATTATGAAAATGAGTAATTATTAAAACATCAATGCTTTTATAGCCTTTCTTTTTAATAAAAGGTACAACTCTCTTTTGTGCCATATTATATCCATTTATATTTCCTCCAGTATCTATTAATATTGTCTTTTTATTAGGTGTTTCAATAAATATAGAATCTCCTTGACCTACATCTATAAAGCTAATTATTAGTTGATTACTTGGATAAAAATTGAATAGCAAAGCTATTGATAAAATAATTAGCATTAATTTTCTTAAATTATGGTTTACTTTTATTAAATTAAATGATAAAAATATAATCAAGTAACTTATTATAAGCATACATAAAGAAAAATTAGGAACATATAAATTTATGTTTATTACTTTTAAAAAATGTACCAACTTTATAAATATTTCTCCTAAAACTATCACAGGGTATAAAACTATCTGTAGGTTTATTAACGAAAATATTATAAAGGTTATTATGGTAATTATTGTTATAAAAGCTACCAAAAATGAAATAAGTAAATTTGTTAAAACAGAAAATATAGAAACATATCCATTTAAGTATAATATAATTGGCATAGAAAATATAAAAGCGGATAAATTAATAGCTATTCTTTTATCTATCCTCTGCTTCAAAATTGGTGTAAGTGTTATTATGCCAAAGGTTGATGCAATAGATAATATAAACCCAATATCATAAACAATATATACATTGCTTGCAGTCATTAAAATAAAGGTAGTAACTAAAATATTTAGCGAGTTGGGATATTTTTTTAAAATTTGTGCTAAAGTTGCTAAAAAAATCATTATAAATGCTCTAACAGCAGAATGTGAGAAATTGGCCAAAACAACATAGCTATAAGTAAAAAATAATAAAAAGGTATATCTAATTTTGAAGTTTGATGAAAATAGTATTAGCGTAAACAAAGCTAAAATTCCAAGATGGCTTCCTGAGACAGCCACTATATGGCTTATGTTTAATTCCTTTAAAATATCCTTTGTATATACATCTAACCCCTCTGTATCTCCTGTAAGAAAACCATTTATTAAAGCTCCTGAATTTCTATCAATTCTAATTAGCTGCCTTTTAAAATTATTACTTATTCTGTATAATCCTATAATTAAGCCTCGATTTGCTCCTATCTTTTTTAATTCTTTTACTTTAATATAAGCATTTAAATTTTTACTATATATTTTATTAACATTTATCTCCTTTATAATTTTACCTGTAAATTTTACTTCATCCCCTACAGATAAATTTTTATTGCTATCAAAATATAACTTTAAAACATATTTTTTATTCTTAATAATGCAACTTTTATAATCTAATGAAACATTAGTTATAACACCTGTAAAATTATCAGTCTTTTCTATTTGCTCCAATTTACTTTTGAAAGTATAAGATGAAATAAACGCAGCAAATAAACCTAACAATAAAAATAAAATAAATATATGTAAATCCTTTTTATAAATAATTATATAAACGAAAAATAGTGCAACAGCTGTTGCACTTACATATAGACCATACTCCTCTAAAAATAAAAATATACCTAATATATATGGTATAATGCATCTTATCAAAACACTTTTAAACATAAATTACCTCTTATTGTCTTTTTGCATTTCCAATATATTTAAGATCTGCCTCTATGTTTATAATATGAGCATTTCTATTATGATTTATGTTTATATTTTGTGGTTCACCATCATCCTGATGTATTTTCAGATAGTGATTTAATATTTCCGATGCTATATTTTCTGATACATTATCATATACTAAAAAGTACTCCTTTTCTGGTATTTGTAGAGAAAGGTGATATACTCCATCTTTAACCGTTCTCGTTTCTCTTGATTCATTAAACATATTATCGCCTCCTATGTTAATAGCTATTTAAAGTATTAACATATTTTTTCTTAATTATACAAAATAAAGAGGATGACTTAACATCCTCTTTATTGTTGATTTATTAATTTGAACTTTGTCTTTTTTATAGCCAGAATAACTGGTACTGATACAAAAGCACTTACTAATCCTTGAATTAAATCTCCTGTTATAAAAGATTCAAAGGCACCCGCATAGCCAGTCATAAAATAATTAAAAATAAAATATCCAGCCATCATCTCTGAAGCAGCAATAAGCCCAGCTATAAATGTAGCAATCGTAGTTTCTTGTTTTAGTTTTTCATAAATCAATGCAAATAAAAGACCTTCAACACCTTTTATTACAAATGTTGCAGGTGCATAAATGAAATATCCACCTAATAAATCTGCCAACATTGAACCTAATCCACCTGCTATAAAACCATATTTTCTTCCTAAAATTGCAGCAATAACAAAAATCATAATATCTCCAAAATTTGTATAACCTTTTACTGTTGGAATTCTTATAATCATTGTACATACAGTAACTAATGCAATGGCCATAGAAAGTGTCACGATTTTAGATACTTTTTGATTGTTATTCAATTTAATTCCCCCTTTATAATTGTTTCGATACACTTTAAATATAATATATTTTTTTATATAATACACTTTTAATAACAATTGTCAATACTTAATTTTTACTTTATAAAAAATTTATAACACCAATAAATTAATATATAATTATTAAGATTTCTTTTAGAAAAAAGCCTAAGGTTTTTCTCCTTAGGCTTTTTTTCTAAATAATTTTGCTATCTCAACTGCAATTAAAATGGAAATTGAGCAAATTGCCACAACTATTATTTGTTCTGAATTCAACAGTTCTATTTTAAATATTCTTCTTGTTAATGGAGTTATAAATACAACCATTTGAATTAGTAAAGATAGCAATACACCATAATTTAAATATTTATTACTAAACATATTATTAAAAATTACTGACCTACTATGGTATCTCACATTGAATGCATGGACTAATTGAGATAAACTCAATGTATAGAAGGCCATTGTTCTGGCTATATCCTCATTAAATTTTTCTCCATACTTAAAGGCAATTAATGTTGCTATACCTATAAAAATTCCCTGTAAAATTATTCTAAATCCTAATCCCTTTGAGAAAAATCCCTCATCAGGATCTCTTGGTGGCTCTTGCATAACATTACTTTCTGGAATTTCCATTCCAAGTGCTAATGCAGGGAAGGTATCTGTAACCAAATTCACCCATAGTATGTGTATTGGTAGTAGCGGTTCAGCCCAGTTAAAAAGTGTTGCTATAAACAGAGTTAAAATCTCTCCAATATTACAGGATAATAAAAAGCTTATAGCTTTTCTTATATTCGAATAAATTGTTCTTCCTTCCTCTACAGCTGATACAATCGTAGCAAAATTATCATCAGTAAGTATTAAATCAGCTGCCTCTTTAGAAACGTCAGTTCCAGTTATCCCCATAGCTACTCCTATATTAGATTTTTTAAGTGCAGGTGCATCATTTACACCATCACCTGTCATTGCTACAATTTGACCATTTGCCTTCCACGCCTCAACTATTCTAACTTTATGTTCTGGTGATACTCTGGCATATACAGAATAATTCTTAACTTTTTCAACTAATTCGTCTTGTGGCATGTTTTCTAATTCTGCACCTGTTATTGCTTCATTATCATTTTTTAAAATACCTAATTCCTTTGCAATTGCAACTGCTGTTATTTTATGATCTCCAGTTATCATCACAGGCTTAATACCAGCAGTTCTACACTTTTTAACAGCCTCCTTTGCTTCTTCTCTTGGTGGGTCTATCATACCAACTAACCCTACAAATATAAGATTCTTTTCTGCTTCATCTTTATTTATATTATCTACTGTTTTAAAAGCAAATGCTAATACTCTCAATGCCTCTTTTGCCATTTCTTCGTTTGCAGATTTTATCTTTTTAATATCATCTTCATTTATTTCTCTTATATTTTCACCGTCTAAAATATATGAACATCTTGATAACAGTACATCAGGTGCGCCTTTAACATTAATTTCTAATTTATCTTCCACTTTATTAAATGTAGTCATTAGTTTTCTATCTGAATCAAATGGTATTTCATCTATTCTTGGATATTTCTTATCTAATTCTCTTTTATCTATTGATACATTTAAAGAAAAGTCAATTAAAGCAGTTTCTGTCGGATCTCCTAATAGTTTAACCTTTCCTTTTTCTTCTACAATCTTTGTATCATTACAAAGATTAGCAATATGAAATAACTTATTAGCATCTACTATATCGTCTGCAAAAGCATTTGATGTATAAACTTTCTTTACAGTCATTTTGTTTTGTGTTAGAGTACCAGTTTTATCAGAACAAATAACTGTCGCACAACCTAATGTTTCTACAGCAGGTAGTTTTCTAACAATAGCATTTTTCTTTATCATCTTTTGTACTCCAACTGCAAGAACAATAGTAACAACTGCTGGAAGTCCCTCAGGTATTGCTGCAACAGCAAGGGATACCGATGTCATAAACATATTAAATACTTCTCTTCCTTCAAAAACACCTATTCCAAACATTATTCCACATATAGCAAGTGCTGATATACCCATCCACTTACCTGCTTCCTCAAGTTTTTCTTGTAGAGGAGTTTTTTCCTCTTCTACCTTAGCTATCATATCTGCAATTTTACCAATTTCTGTATTCATTCCAGTTTGTACAACCACGCCCAATCCTCTACCATAGGTTACCATAGAAGACATAAAAGCCATATTCCTTCTATCACCTATTGGTATATTATTTTCTACTAATGTTTCACTATTCTTATCTACAGGGACAGACTCACCAGTTAATGCAGCCTCCTCAATTTTTAAATTTGATGCTTCAATTAATCTTAAGTCAGCAGGAACATACTTACCAGCTTCAAGTACAACTATATCACCTGGAACTAACTCTCTTGCAGGTATTTCTTTAGATATTCCATCTCTAATAACATGTGCAAGAGGAGCAGCCATCTTTTTAAGAGCATTTAATGACTCCTCTGCTTTATTTTCTTGAATAACACCTAAAACAGCATTTAATACCACAACTAACAAAATAATTACTGTATCTGCAGCCTCTCCTACAAGCCCTGATATAACTGCTGCTACTATTAATATAATTACTAAAAAATCTTTAAACTGGTCTATAAATTTTTGAAAAGTCGTTTTTCCTTTTCTTTCCCTAAATTCATTGAAGCCATTTTTTTCAATTCTTTTTTTAGCCTCTTCATCCGATATACCCTTTTCTGTTGTTTTTAATTCATTAAAAAGTTCTTCCTTTGTTAAGTTGTAAAATTCTTTCATTGTCTATGACCTCCTTTATCATTATTATTACAAAACAAAAAGACCTTTATCCATTTTTATATGGATAAAGGTCTTACTCACAAGCAATGCTTGTTAACCAACCGGGCATTTGCCGCGATGACGATTGGTTATACTCTAATGAGTCGAGTTACTCCCCTTTATAGGAAATTTTATACCCTTTAATTGTTATTGTCAATATCTGAAAGTAAACTTTTTACAACTTGTTCATTATTTTTGTTTCCCTTATGTTGGATTTTTAATAATAAAGGAATTAATGAAAGAAGTATAATCATAACAACTGAAAATATAAATTGTCTTGAATAAATATTATTTAAAGAACTACCAAAATTACTATATATAAACGTTCCAGGTATAATACCCAAAAATGAAGCTAATGTATATTTAATAATATTTATTCTTGATAATCCACATATATAACTAACAACATCACAGGGTAGAATAGGTATAACCCTCATTAAAAATGTTATCTTAAAAGCATTTCTTTCATCAAAGGAATACTTTTTAATTTTATCTCCAAAATACCTTTCAAAAAAATCCGCACCTAAAAACCAAGATATATAATATGCAATTATTGAACCAACAGTACTACCTAAAACTGTAAGTACCGTTCCCTTTACAGAACCAAATAATATTCCTCCAAGAACTGAAAATAGGCCTATTGGTAATAATAGTATAGGTCTTAATATACATAATAGAAAAAATATAAAAGGAGCGAGCTTCCCATAAGAAGTAACTAAAAGTTTAACATCATTTAAATTATATAAATGAAACTTAATAACTATAATCGTAATTAAAGTTAAAAATGAAGTTAAAATTATAAATTTTAAATTTCCTAACCTATACATTAATCCATCTCCATTAAACTTTTCATATTACGAAGAAATTCTTTTTTATTTTTAGTCAATTCTTCATATTCTTCATTTGTAATTTTATTTTCCTGTAACAAATCTTCTGCAAGTTCAATAAACCTCTCACATAGTAAAATTAAGTCATCTTTAACCTTGTCCATCCAAACCACCCCAACCCTTTTAAAAAATTATAAATATATTCCTTTATTTTGAAAAAAATGCTTTTTTTATTAAAATTAGCAGTCGCAACTGCATCTACTTCAACTTGATTAATACTTGTTTTAATAATTATTTTACCAATAATATCTCCTTTATTTATTGTTCTTTTTAGCCTCTCATTTAATTGTAACCTTACTTCTGGAATCTCACTTTTTTTCTTCAGTACTACAGCATCTTTTGTAGCTTTATATATTAATTTATTTCCAATATAATCTTTATTTTCTACTTGAAATTTATCTTGTTCTAATACAACATAATTTTCGTAATTTTCAATTGCATAATTTAATATTTTTTTTGTATCTTCAAATCTATCTTCTTTTGTGTCACATCCTAATACAACGCTTATAAACCTTAAGGGCTTTCCATTTCCATTAGATTTAGTTACATCTATAGTTGATATTAAGCAATACCCTGCTTCTTCTGTATAACCTGTCTTTAAACCATCTACCCCTTTAAATTTCCCCAATAACTTATTTGTTGAATAATATATTACATCTTTGTATTTGAATCTATGTAAAGAAGTATACTTTAAAATATCCTTATGTTTAATTAAAATATTATATGCAAGTAATGCCTGTTCATAGGCTGTAGATACATTGTAAACATTATCTCTTGTTAGTCCTGAAGAATTAACATAATGAGTATTGTTTAAGCCTAATAATTTTGAATTAACATTCATTCTATCAATAAAATCTTCCTTTTTTACTCGTTTAAACTCTTGTTCAAGTACTTCTGGTGCATTGTTGGCAGAAAAAACTAACATTGCAGTTAATAAATCTTCTATTTTCACTTTTTCTCCAAAGTTTACATTTAATATTGGTTCATCATAATTAAATTTTTTATTATCTATATCGTATATTACATAGTTATTTTTATACTTAATACCTAATTCATCAATAAATGTATAATATGTCATTAATTTTGTTAAAGAAGCTATTGCTCTTTTTTCATCTTTATTCTTTTCAAATAAAACTTTTCCTGTTTCTGCATCAATTAAAACCGCTGATTTACAATTCAACTCATATTTTAATTCACCTGCATTAACACATACAATGTTAGAAAAAAATATAATTACAGTACAAACAAAAATAAATATCTTCTTCATTTTCCACCTCTCTAATTATTTTAACAATTTATTCCTATATATGCAATATTTTTTTAATTATTGATGATATCACTTTACTTAATATATAATAAAATAATAATACAAGCAATGGGGTGATTCTATGAAATCCAAAATATTAAATATTTTAAAATCTTCTCATACATACGTTTCAGGTGAAGATATAAGTAAAATATTAGGAATTTCTCGTGCTGCTATATGGAAGCATATTAATCAATTAAAAAAAGAAGGTTATATAATAGATTCATTAACTAAAAGTGGATATAAACTTATTAGTTCTCCTGATATTCTTTCATTAGATGAAATAAACCCATATCTAAATACAAAATTCATCGGTCGCAATATATTATATTTTCAAAGTATAGATTCAACTAATTCTTATGCAAAATCATTATCAACAGATTGTATAGACGGATTGGTTATAATATCAGAAGAACAAACAAAAGGTAGAGGCAGATTAGGTAGAACCTGGATTTCTCCAAAAGGAAAAGGAATTTGGATGTCAATAGTTCTTCATCCTAACCTTCCTCCATCTGAAGCACATAAACTTACTATTATTGCTGCCTCTTCAATATATGCTACTCTATCCCCTTTTAATGTAGATGTAAAAATTAAATGGCCAAACGACATATTAATAAATGGGAAAAAAATATGCGGAATTTTAACTGAAATGAATGCAGAGTTAAATCATATAAACTATTTAGTAATAGGAATTGGAATAAATGTTAACTTGGAACTTGAAGATTTTAATGAAGATTTAAAGCAAATTGCAACTTCATTAAGGATAGAAACAGGTAACTTAATTGATAGAAAAAAATTAACCGCCGAAATACTTAATAATTTAGAAAAATTTTATATAGACTATCTATCTTATAAAAACATAGCACCATATTTAGAAATAGTACGTAAAAACTCTGCAATAATAGGTAAAGATGTTGAAATAATTAAGCCAAATGAAAAATTTATTGCAAGAGTAGTTGACATAGATGAAGATGGTCAATTAATTATAGATAAAAATGGTAATTTAGAAAAACTTCTATCAGGTGAAGTGAGCCTGCATAACACGTATAAATAGTAAAAATTCCGATATAATTTAAATTTATATCGGAATTTCATTTATACTCATTTTTAACCTAATATCTTTTTTATTTTTAATCCAACTACTGCTGCTATAAAACATTTTATTAAATCAAATGGCAAAAATATTAAAATACCATTTTTAACTGCCCAGAACATAGTTACACCCTTTTTAAAATATAAATTCAAAATAATATATAGATAAGATACACCAAATAAATATACAATCAAAAGTCCTAAGAGAGCTGCTGATGTAAAAACAATCAGATTTTGTTTTTTGCTTTTTTCAACCACTTTTCCCGTTGTATATGCGCCAATTATAAAACCTAAAATATAACCAAAGCTTGGTTTTAATATAACCTGTATTCCTCCTGTACCACCAGCAAAAACTGGAATACCTATGAGCCCCATCAAAAGATATACAATTTGTGAAATTGCAGCCTTTTTAGAATCTAATACAATACCTGACATAATAACAAAAACTATCTGTAAAGTAAACGGAACATAAAATATTGGAATATTTATGTATGCACCAACAGCTGTTAAAATTGAAAATAAACTTATAATCACTAAATCTCTTGTTTTCATAAGTACCTCCTTTGTAAACTTTTTATTTATTATTGGTTTACATTTATTATAAAAAATTTTATTTTGATTGTCAAATTTTTTATTATATAATACTTAATTTAAATTATTAAAAAATTAAATGATTCAAAAACTTATTATAATAATTAAAAAGCTTCAGTAGTAAAAATAAAAAACGCCCTTTAGGCGTTTAAATACATTTTGGCGGGAGTATGTGGGAATCGAACCCACCCAACGGGTTATTAGCCCGTCAACTCGGTTTTGAAGACCGGTAGGCACACCAGCACCTATCTACCCCCGTGCCCTTTTATTATATATTAAATAATTATATTTGTAAATATAATAAAAGAGCAAAAACTATTAATTTTATCAATAAAGCACCCTTTTATCTTCTATTCTTTTAGTAAATTTTATTGAGTCTAAATATTCCAAAATCATCACGGCATATTTTCTATTAATTTGCAGTTGATCTCTAAATTCCGCAGTGGTAATTTCACCTTTATTTACTATATAATCCATAATCCAACTTTTAATATAATCTATTTTTTCTTTCAAAATACAATATTCATTATCAATTTTTATTAAAACTTCATCCTCTATTAATAAATCTAATATTTTTTTTGCCGTCTCCTTCTCTCTCCCAAAATTATTAAGTATAGTCTCTATTTTTGGTGGCATTAAATTTGCTCTGTTTAACTCATCTAATATTTTATCCTTTATCTCTGTTTGTCTTTTATTAAATTTTACCTGAAAACCTTTAAGTTTTACATATTTTGTTTTTATATCAATTGTATCCTCTTGTAGTATATTAAATAGTATTTCTACTAACTTAGGTCTTTTTTCTTGTTCTAATAATTTGCTCTTAAATTCTTCTTTATTCATACCATTATTTAAAGGATTTTTATTGTTATACTCTTTTAATATTTCTTCTGCATCTTCTTTTAATTTTTTCACATACAAGTTATGAACATAAATTTTTTCACTTCCTATATCCAATAAATAAACTTTATTTGTAGTACATAAATTATCAATAATTTTTTCTATATTTTCTATACCTTTACCAGCCAATTTTTTTATTTCATCTAAATTAGGAAAATCTTTACTGTGTTGTTCGATAGTCTTTTCTATCAATTCTTCTACGCTACCTTCTTCTTTAATTAATAATTCTTCTATTACTTTAATATCTCCAATCTTGTGTTTTTTTGCATTTGGTTCTAATATTGTACCTCCCCCTATTGTAATCATAGGAGAGTATGTTCTAATAATAAATTTATCTCCTCTTCTTGCCGCTATTGGTTCTTCTAATCTAAATTGAACTAATGCAGTATCTCCTGGTTCTAATTCTTCTCTATCTAATAATATTACTCTTCCAATAATCTCTTTTGTACCGTGATATAATTTTATTCTATCTCTATTTTTTAGTTTTTTACCTGCATCCTCTAAATAATTTAATCTACAATCAATCATCAGAGAATTTTCCAAACTTCCTACCCTTGCAACAACATCTCCTCTTTCTATATCATCCTTTTTGACACCCGAAATATTTATTGCTACTCTTTGGCCTGCAAAGGCTGTTTTTACATCTTTTTCATGTACTTGTAAATTTCTTATTTTTCCCCTAATCCCCTTTGTATATATCTCACATTCTTGTCCAACTGTAATGCTTCCTGAAATTAGTGTTCCTGTAACAACAGTACCAAATCCCTGTACAGTAAAGGATCTATCAACTGGTAGCCTAAAATCTGTTGCTAAATCTCTTTCACTTATTTCTTTAGTTAACCTATCAATAGTATTAACAAGAATATCAAGCCCTTGTCTTTTAGTTGAAGATACAGGAACTATAGGTGAATCTTTAAAAGGAGTAGACTTTAAAAATTCTCTTATGTCATCTATAATAAATTGAAGCCATTCTTTATCAACCAAATCAATTTTTGTTATAACAACAATTCCTTTTTTTATATCAAGTAACTTCAAAATATTTAGATGTTCCCTTGTTTGTGGCATAATTCCTTCATCTGCAGCAATTACAAGTAGAAAAATATCAATTCCACTTACACCTGCCAACATATTTTTTATAAACTTTTCATGACCAGGAACATCAACTATACC
>JAOAAJ010000100.1 GCA_026418935.1 Caloramator sp.
TGGATAATATATATCAAAAATTAAAAAATGTTAAGGAATCAACAGACGATACAAAAAATAAAGTTAACATAGGTAAGAATGAATTAAATCTTCTTTTAAAATCAATTGAGGATATAAAAGAATCCTTTAAAATGGTTAATAGCAAGGTACAAAACCTTTCAGAGTCTGTAGTAAGAGTAAGTGGTTTTACAGATGCAATAACAAATATTGCAGATCAAACTAACCTTCTTGCCCTAAATGCTGCGATAGAGGCAGCACGTGCAGGAGAAGCTGGACGTGGTTTTGCAGTTGTAGCAGATGAAGTTAGAAAGCTTGCAGAGGAATCAAAACGTTCTGCTGATGAAATAAAGAATTTAATTACTTCAATAAATGATGATACTAAAGAAGTTATAAATACTGTAAATGAAGTAGATAATCACGTTAAATCACAAATAGAAACGGTAGATAAAACTGTAAAATCCTTTGAGGATATACTAAATTCAGTTGAAGCTATTGTACCTACAATAGATGATGTTTATAAATCTGTTGATTCAACAGTTGAGGTTAAGGATATTGTTCTTGCAAAAACTGAAAATGTGTCAAGTATTATAGAAGAGTCATCAGCATCAACAGAAGAAATTTCAGCATCAAGTGAAGAAATGTCTGCCTCAGTTCAGGATATTGCAGAGTCAGTACAGGGACTTGCACAAATTGCAGATGAACTTGTAAAAGCAGTAGAGAGATTTAAGTGCCACCCAAGTGAAAAGTGAATTAAACCATATATTGGAATTAAAGAATAAAGATTTTAACTAAAAAATTATAATATATTTAAAATTATGTTAAATGCATTTCATCCTTCCATTAATCTATGGAAGGATGAAAATTTTTTTGCTATAATTAAATTACACATTATACAAAGGGGGTATAAAATGAGAGATTTACTTAAGTTATTATTGATTTTTATCTTAGGGGGGCTTGTTTCAGCATCGTTTATTTTTTTAAATTTAAATCCAATAGTCTCATTTGTAATATTAGTTATTTTGTTGCCGTTAATAACATATTTTACATCTAAAAGGGTGGTATATGTAAAGGAAAAGATTGAAAAAAATGATTTGGACTTTACAGATATATCAAAAAAGCTTGCAAATAGCAGTAAAGATATATATATATCAAGCAATAGACTATATGATTTATCTAAAGAAATTTATAGCTTATCAGATGAAATAACTGTCTTAAGTGACAAGGATAATTCAAATATAAAATCAATAATAAATGAGATAGAAAATATTATGTCAAAGGTTTTAGATATAATTAAATCAGCTAAAGAAGCAAAGGATTTTTCAAATAACTGTATAATGGATATTAAAGAAAATGAAGACTCAATAAAAACATCAAGACAAAATTTTGATGAGCTAATAAATGTTTATAAGAATTTTTCTAAGAGTAAGGATGAGCTTGTTACATCTTCACAAAAGATTTATGAGATTGCAGACTATATAAATGAAATTGCAAATAAAACACACCTTTTATCCCTAAATGCAAGTATTGAGGCAGCACGTGCAGGTGAGGCAGGACGTGGATTTTTAGTTGTGGCATCAGAAATTAAAAAACTTGCAGCCCAATCAAAGGAATTTAGTGACAATATTAAGAAGGTTTTAGATGGAATTACCCAAAGTATAAATAGGCTTGATGAAGTTTCAAATCAAAGTTCAATGAAGATGGAACAAACAAAAATGGAGATGGAGGAGCTTTATAATTCCATATACAGGTTTATAAATTCGTCTGTTGAACTTGATAAAAACATTAACAATGTTATTGTTCAGGCAAAGGGGATAGAGACGTCAACAAATTCAGCAATCCAAACTGCACAGGCTGTATATTCATCCCACGAAAATACATCTTCACTAATAGAAAAGGCAGCAGAACTTATACAAAATCAATGGGCTGTTGTAGAAAAGTTTAAAGTTATTTCAAATGATATTTCTTCAGCGTCAGATGAGTTTTTAAGCCAAAGCATTGATAAAAGTGTAGAGGATAAGTTGGTTGAAATAGGCAAAAGAATAATGGATTATAGAGGAGATAAGTCAGAGTCAGCATTAAAAAGACTATGTAATGAACTTGGTATAAGCGATGTTTACTTTGCTAACTCAAAGGGAATATTCGAATACGGTACAACAAAGGAGGCCTTAGGATTAAACATATTTGAACTTGACAAAAGGTATAGAGAGTTTGTAAAGAGCGGAAAGGAAGTTCAAATATACCCATTAACAAGAAGATTAGATACGGGAGAGCTATTTAAGTTTATGGCAGTAAAGAGATTAGATAGTGATGGTGTAATATCAGTTGGCATTTCTATAGATAAACTCCTTGATAAGTGCCACATAGGTGAAAGGTGAATAGAGCCATAAATTGGAACAACAAAAAAGAGGAAGTAGTTAACTACTTCCTATTTTTACTTATTTTTCCTGTTCATCTTCTGCTTCTTTTATATTTTTGATATCATAAACTCCACTTTCAACAGTTTTAATTGCAGCACATAGCCTTTTATCTAAAAGGCACTGTAAATCCTGTGCTGAACGGCGAATATCAAAAACTAATTCTAAAAGTTCCTTTATTTGATGCTGTTCTGTTATGTTTATATGTGAAATGGAATTTGCAGCAGAGGCAAATCCATCAGCAGCAATACCAAGTCTTGATATAGCGTCGATAATTGGTAATATTTCTATATTAAAAAGATCCCCAACTGATTTGTACTTTGCAGCAAATCCAAACTTTTCAACTGTCTCGCCCACAAAACCACCCCTTCAAAGTTTTTTAAGGGGACACTATATCTTTTTTTCTACTGCCTCCTTATATATGTTTAGTGTTTCCTTTGCTGTTTTATTCCAACTAAATTTTAAAGAATGTTCATATCCCTTCTTGGCGAGACTATTTCTCATATTTTCGTCTTCAACAAGAGTTTCAATAGTGTTCTTTAGCTCTTCTGCATCAAAGGGATTTATAAGTAGAGCAGCATCTTCAACAATTTCTGGTATAGAAGATACATTAGATGTTATAACTGGTGTTTGACAGCTCATAGCCTCAAGGGGTGGAAGTCCAAAACCTTCATAGAGTGAAGGATATAAAAATACCGTTGCACCACTATAAAAGTAAGGCAAATCTTCATAGGGTACATATCCAGTAAAAACAACATTTTCTTTTATGTTTAGGCTGTTTGCAAGGCTTATCAAAAAGCTGTGTTCATCTTTAGAGGAACCAACAATAACTACTTTAAACTTATCCCTTATATCTTTAATTAATCTTGAATAGGCAAGTAATATTGATTTAACATTTTTTCTTGGACTAAATCCTCCAATGTATAAAAAATAATCAAAGTCTATTTTATATCTTTTATTCAAAAAATCTCTACATACATCCTTTTCAATTGGTCTAAAATAGTCATCAGCTGCAAGGTGTGTTACCTTTATCTTATCTTCCTCCACATCAAATATCCTCATAATGTCCTTTTTAGAGAAATTTGATACAGTAATTATTAAATCAGAGCTTTGTATTATTTGGGGCATTTGGGATATAAACTTTTTTAAATACCCGCGTCCAACAGTTTCAGGCATTACATATGGAATCAAATCGTGAATTGTAGATATATATATGCAGCTTTTTTTAGAAGGAAGTCCTATTCCATTTTGTGGAACGTGATATATGTCCATTTTTTTTGCCTTCAAATTTTCAGGTATAAAGTATTCTTCAAAAAAGTGGTGATGTTTTTTAGAGGTAATGCTTATAGATATATTTTTATTGAAATTAAACTGCTTATAGTTGCTGCCATACCAATATAGTAGATAATTGTTTTCATAGTCGTGTAGATTTATATATTTTAAAAGTTCAATTGTATAGGTTCCAATTCCTGTTCCAGCATAAAGATTAGCACCTCTTGCATCTATAGCAATATTCATCCTATCACTCCGTAAATTAGCTGTATATATTATAAATATTACATTTATTAGTTAAATGTGCATATTTTTTTAAATATTACAGTAGCACAAAAAGAAATTATAAACATATTATAAAATAGAACTCTAAAATGGGAGATGAAGTATGCTTTTTGATGAAGTAGAAAAGGCCTATGGGTTTAATATTCTCTCATACGAAAAAATAAAAAATATATATAAATTAGATACGGATAGAGGAGTATATTGCTTAAAAACATCAAAATATGATTTGAAACAGTATAATTTTATTATTTGTGTAATGATGCATTTAATAAATAAAGGTTATGAACACATACTTCCTATATATAAAACAAAGGATGGAGAAATTTTTATATCAATAAATGAAGGATATGCATATCTAACAGATTTTATTGAAGCTAAAGAGGCAGATTTTAAAGACCTAACAGAGCTTAAAATGTGTATTGAAGCTATTGCAGGTCTTCATATTTTATCAAGAGGATTTAAATATGATATAAGGATAAGAGACTACTATGGTAAATGGATTGAAAAATTTAAAAAAAGAAGCAGCGAGTTATTGTATTTTAGAGCTATTTGTGAGGCAAAGGAGAATAAAAGTGAATTTGATGAAGTGTTCTTAAAATACTTTGATATGCACTACAAGCAATCTTTAAAGTGTCTAAAGGACTTTGAAAAGTCAGGATATATAAAAATAATGGAGTCTCATAAAAAACTCCACGAGATATGCCACCACGATACTGCAAATCATAATTTTTTAATAACAAATGACAACATAGTTTTAATTGACTATGACTATGTAATAATGGATACACATCTTCACGATTTATCAAGTTTATTAATAAGAAACTTAAGATATGGGAACTGGGATATTAAACTTTTCAACTTTATATTAAATGAATATGCAAGATATATTCCTATTTCATTAGAGGAGCTTAATCTTATATTCTGCTTTATGGAGTTTCCACAGGATTTTTGGCAAGTTGGACTTCAATATTATGTAGAGAAGCAGCCTTGGACAGAGGACAACTTTTTAAAGAGACTAAATAGGGTTGTTTTAGATTCTGAATATAGATTTAAATTTTTAGTTGAGCTGGAGGGGTTGTATGGAAAATATAGATAAATATTTGGAAAAAGTAGAAAAGATGAAGAGCGAGCTAAATGACATAACTTTAGAGCTTTTAAAAAGAACAGATGAAGAAAACGTAAATATTGGTGATTTGGAGGATAAAATAAAAAGTTTAAAGGATGAAATAAAAAGGTTAAAGAAACTAAGAAAACAGCAGGAGAAGATGGAGGAACTTCTTGATAAGAAGGATGAGATTATAAAGGAGATAGAAAAGTCAAAGGAAAAGCATTTAAAGAAAAAGCGTAAAAGAAAACATTAGGAGTGATTGTATGGATTTTAAAGGGGGCAAAGATAAGATAAAAAAGCTTGATAAGGTTGACGATGGATATGTTATTGATCTTGGTAGCAGAAGACTTTATTTAAAAAAGGTGGGCATTAAAGAATCAGAAATACTTTTTATTAATGAAGTTATAGAATATGCTAAAAAAAATGGATTCAATAATATTGTTGTATTTGAAAGCTTAAGCGATGGAAAACCCTATATTAAATTTGAAAATGAACTTTATGTCTTAACAGAGATATATAGTTTTGTTGATGTAAAAAAGGATATAAATGCATTTTGCTTGGCTTCACTTTTGGCAGATTTTCATACTTCAACAAGAGGATTTACAGCAAAGGACGAAATAAAGCCAAGTGTAACTTGGGGGAAGAGAACAGGTAAATATAGAAATCTCTATACGATATTAGACAAGTTTATCGATGAAGTAAGTCAAAAAAGCAAGCATAATGAGTTTGAAGAAAAGGTAATATCTATTTTAGGTGAGCTAAAAACAAGAGGAAAAAGCTCAATGAAGGTTTTTAGAAGTGTGGAATACTTTAATCTTCTTGAGTTAAGTATGAAAAAGAAGGAAATAGTTTTATATGATATAGGAAAACAGACCCTAACTGAATTAGATGGAAAGTATTATATATACGATGTTTTTGATTTAGCCTATGGACTTATAGAAGAGGACTTAGCAATGCTCATACAAAAGACAAACAAAACAAATAAAGAAAAAATAATAGAAATATATAGTAAAAACTCACCAAGGCAGATTAACATAAATGTTCTTGATGCGTATTTAAACTTCCCTGAAAATACACTTAAGGTAATATGTGAATATATGAGGCAGAAGGATAATGGTCTTTTAGCAAAACTTCAAAGGGCCTCTATTAAGGATGGTGTGAGGTGAATTTATGGAATATAAGTTTAGAGACAAGGTATATCTTTCAACATATTTGTTAGATACAGAGCTTTTTGATAGGTATAATTTTTTAGTTGAAGATGCTGTACCAATTCGTTCGGTATTTATCTTAAAAACAAATGAGGGGCTTAAAATACTTAAAAAGGTAGATTATAAGTTAGAGGAACTTGAGTATATATATGAGGCATTAAACCACATTAGAAGAACCTATCCCTATGTTATAAACTTTAAGCAGAGCATAGAGGGTAAGCCCTATGTGGAGTACCAAGGAGGTATATATGTTGTTCTTGATTTAATAGAGGGACGAGAGTGTATATATGAAAACCCTGTTGATTTAATAGGTGCATCAAAGGCACTTGCAAAACTTCATAGTGCATCAGAGGGAATTAAGGTTAAGGATATACGAAATAACCTCTATAAGATGGAAGGTAATATCATAAAAAAGATAAAGGAACTTAATATGTGCAGAGATTTTGCAGAGCTACACTTAAATAAAAGTGACTTTGATAAACTTTTCTTAGAATATGCAGATTACTATATAGATGAAGCAACACAAGCCTTAAATAAGCTTCAGGAGTCGGATTATAGAAGGCTATGCAGAGAAAAATATGTTCTTTGCCACCACGATTTGGCACACCACAATATAATTGTGGATAATGAGGATAATTATTATTTCGTTGATTTTGACTATGCTGTCGTTGATTTGCCATATCACGACCTATGTAATCTTATTACAAAGGCAATAAAACACAATATGTGGAATATAGATATGGCAGATACAATACTTCAGGGATATAGCCTAATTAACAATCTGAAAAAGGAAGAACTTGATGTACTTTATGCATATCTTTTATTTCCACAGGATTTCTATGACATAATAATAAGCTACTATATGAAGACAAGGGGATGGGATGAGGATGAGTTTTTTGAAAAGCTAAAGCGAAAGGCAGAGTATAAGGATGATAGGGAGAGGTTCTTGAGGGACTTTAAGGAGATTATAGAAGTATAGGGGGAGCCATGCTCCCCCTATACTTCTATGAAATAAGTTATTTTTAGTAAGCCCCATGATGGATTTTAGGCGTTCGTTCATTTCGCTAATCAATTCTAAGCCTTTCTTTGTTTGAAAAAGCCCTACCCTCGCGATGCCCTCATCCTTGAGGGCCGCATCGGCTCGGCACGTCCTGTGCCGAATTACGGGCTTTTTCAAAGTCGAAAGTCAAGAATTGCTAAAGCTCATGAAAGAGCCTAACAAATCCATTCATGGGGCTATTATTAAAGTTGCTTAATTCTATCACAAATATTTAAATATATTTTAGAAGTTGTTTAAAATCTCTATAGTTTCTATAGTTGTTTTCTTCCAACAATACATACTACTTCTTTTTAGGGATTTAAGTGCCATCTTATTGTAGAAGGTTTCATCATTCAAAAGAAGTAGCATTTTTTCTTCTATATCCTCTATTTCATAAGGGTCAATATATAGTGTATCCTCTCCAAGAACCTCAGGTATAGATGTTTTATTAGAGGCAATTGTTGGTGTTCCGCAGGCCATAGCTTCAAGTGGAGGAAGACCAAAACCTTCATAAAAGGAGGGATACACAAAAATCTTTGCAGCATTATAAAAGATAGGAAGCTCTTCAACGGGAACATATCCAGTAAATATAATGTCATCTTTAAGATTAAGCTTTAGGGCAAGGTCTCTATAATCATAATAGGATCTACCTTTTTTTCCGAGTATAACAAGCTTAATAGGTTTTTTATATTTTTCCTTTAAAAGAGCAAATGCCTGTATAAGCCCCTTTATATTTTTTCTTGGGCTAAAGCCTCCAACATAAAGGATGAAATCATCTTCTATACCATAGTTTCTCAATACAAAATTTTTACAAATCGTTTTATCCATAGGGATGTAAAAATCCTCTGCAGCAAGATGAGTTACATATATTTTTTCTTCAGGAAATCCTAAGGTTTCTGAAATGTCCTTCTTTGAAAAGTTAGATACGGTTATTATTCCATCAACTCTTTTAATAAGTTCTGGAACCTCCTTAAGGTATATATCAAGATATTGGGGTCCAACTGTTTCTGGCATTTTATAGGGTATTACATCGTGAAGGGTAATAAAGAACCTACAGGGTTTATCCTTGGGGAGTCCTATTCCGTTTTGTGGCACAAAATATACGTCCATATTGGTGTTGCTTATAATATTTGGAATATAAACATCCTCCCAAAAGGTATCTTTACTTCTGTCATCTATTATATTGATATCGATGTTATTTGGAATATCAAGGTCAGAATTGTTTTCATTAGGCAAAAAGAAGGTATATCTATTTATTTTGTCAAGTCTACATATATTGTATATGATTTGATATGTGTATGTGCCAATTCCAGTTCCACGATACCATCTTGCGGCACGTGCATCAATCCCTATCCTCATTTTAGCACCTTATAAATATTTCTACTATATCATAATATGTTAAATAAATAAAAGTGTGAAAAAAGGGCTGCATATGTTGCAGCCCAAATGTTAAGGAATTAAGCAGCTTTTTCTTCCTTGTTTTCTTCACTTGATCTATTGTATTTTTTAGTGTATGTCACAAGTAGTAATATTGAAGCTATAGTATATACAGTAGCAGTTATATAGTAAGCTACTGCATAACCTGATGTAGTCTTAAATAGGAATCCCTTAGTAAAGAAACCAGCAAGTATTGATGTTAATGCACCTGCAACGAATATTGCTGAGTTATATGCAGGTCTTAGTTCCTTTGAAACGAATTCCATTGGTAGTGAGTTCATTATTGGGTTTGCAGCATTCATAAAACCAAATCTGAAGAATAGTGCTAAACCTACTACCATTGCAGCCTTATCACCAAATGCACGACCGTTTGCAATAAACATCATAAATGGAATAGATGCAAGTGCAAGGCCTCCAAGTGCAACAACTTGTCCAATTCTCTTTACTATATATGGACATATAGCTGTAAATATAACACCAGCAAAGTATGAATAAGAGATTAGCTTTGATGTAGTTGCTCTATCAATTCCAACAAATTTATTTAGATATACTGAGAAGTATGGGCATATTAGTGATGCACCAAATCTAATTAGAGCATAGTATATTAAGAATATAAGAACGTATTTGTTAGTAAGTATTGACCAATCAAAGCCCTTCTTTTCTTTGCTTGTTTCCTTATAGTCGGATTCAACTTGTTTTACGAACAGGAATGGTATTAATGATATAAGTGCAACTATTGCAAACATTAAAAGCACGTCTTTGTGTGCAAGTATATATTGATTTAGCATTTCAGGGCTCATCTTATCAACTGCTTCTGAAACAGCTTGAGCCTCTTGCTTTGACATATTCATTCTTGAAGCAAATCTATTTACTATTAGTGAACCACCAAAATAAGTTGCAACAACCATACCGGCAAGGTTTGTCCAAATTGCTGTTGAGAATATCTTGTTTCTGTTTTCTGGAGTAGTATATGCTGTAAGGTATGGTGGAAGTATAACGTCATAAAGTGTTGTACCAGTTAATATTGCAAGTGTTGCAACTGGGAATATAAGTCCAACATTTATATAAGCAACTGCAATAAGTCCTAATATAACCATTAAAGGAGCTGATATTGCAAGTGCTTTGTAACCTATTTTTGGTGCTAAAAGAAGTATTGCTGCTGCAAGGAATGTACTGTAGCCCATATAGGCTGAAAATGATTGTGCTGTACCAAGTGATACTTGTTGTAGGAATGTAACAAGTACGTCAAAGGCTATACCAGCAAGTAATCCCATAAATATGTAGCTTACTATGAAGGCATAGCTGTTTAGGTTAAAACGTTTTAATTCCTTTTGTTCCATTGTGCTACCCCCTATGATATTTTTTCGACAATTAGTATTATAAAATGTTAAAATAATTTTAACAATATATTTACAAAAAGTAGTTATATTCAGTAAATTCTAATAATATTTGAAATTGATATAAAAATGATGGATAAAATGCATAATAGTCTTTGAAACAAAAACTTGAAGCACATAATTCATTACATATAATCAGTACAAAAATTTTGAATATTAGAAAAAACAAATAAGCAAAGAGATTAAATCAACTAATGTTACAAAAAATAAACATTCTGAAATTTTTGTTTAGTGAACTTAATTTGCTTTATTTTGCTAAAGATATTGTCAACTATTTATTATTCATTTGGAATAGTTAAATAGAAACTGACATAAAAATGAATAAAGGGGGTGGAATTATGGTTAGAGAAACAGAAATATCAAATCAATTTGGTTTTAGAATATACGACTGTATACCCAAAAAGGGAGTTTATTTACTAAAAACCGATAGAGGGGATAAATGTCTAAAGAAAATATCCTACGGAATACAAAAACTAAATTATATTTATAAGGCTAAAAATCATATAGTTTCAAATGGTTTTGAAAGGGTTGATAGATATAATCTATCCCTTAACAATAATCCATATGCCCTTGTAAATGAGGATATATATATAGTTACTGACTGGATTGATGGAAGAGAGGCAGACTTTAAAGTTTTAGAGGATGTAAAAATAGCAGCAAGAACTTTAGCAAAATTTCATATAGCAGCAAGAGGTTTTGATCTGGAGGAAAACCTTAAGGTAAGGTGTGATGTAGGTAAATTACCATATACACTTGAAAAAAGACTTAGAACGCTAAAAAAAATGAAGGAGATGGCACAAAAGAATAAAAAGAAAACTGAATTTGATATGCTTTATTTATCAAATGTAGATAGTTTTTATGAACTTGCAAAAAATGCGTACAAAACAATTAATATGGATAGTTATAAAAGAGTATGTGATATGTCTTTTGAAGAAAAGGTTTTGTGCCATCACGATTACACATACCATAACATATTAATAAAAAATCCTGATGAGGTGTACTTAGTTGATTTTGATTATTTAAAATCAGAGGTTCAGGTTTATGATTTATCAACCCTTATAGTTAAAACATTAAAGAGGGTTGATTGGAATATGGATTATGCAATAGTAATTTTAAAGGAGTATTCCTCCATAAGAGAACTTACTATTGATGAAAAGGAGGTATTAAAGACACTGCTTAAATTTCCACAGAGATTTTGGAGGCTTTCTAATAGATACTACTATAAAGAGGCAGCTTGGACAGAGGCTACTTTCCTAAAGAAGATGAAGGAGATAGTAGATGAAAAGGATAGATATTTAGAGTTTTTGAGCAAGTTAGATGAAATATTGTGATGTATGAAAAGAAGGATAAAAATGACGTAAGGCAGTTTAGGAGTGTTGTATTCTAAACGGCCTTACGTCATTATTTTTTAACCTTAAACCTCATTAAAACATATTATATACAAAGGAGGTGATGTTATGGAGGAGTTTAAAGTGGGAGATATAGTTATAAGAAAATCCTATGGTGGCGATGTTTATTTTAAAATTATGGAGATAGTAAAAAAACAAGATGGTACAAACCTATATATTTTAAAAGGAACTAACTATAGATTAATTGCAGATGCACAGGAGGAGGATTTAGAGAAACCACCAATTTCAAAAATTTCTAAGGAAGAGGATGAAAGCTTAAAGAGAGTAAATACGCTTATTAAAAAGGCAGTACTTCAAAGAAGAAATCAAGGGACCTTTCAAAGAATAAATACTCCAAATGTTAATTCCAGTGTTACTTTTGGCCGTCCTGGCAAGGTCCTTCATATAGATGGAGATATGGAATATTTAAATATTTGTCTAAAAGGATATAAACAGCTTGGGATAGAGGCATATGGCAGGTTTGTTCCAGAGGTTAGACAGCCTGATGTTGTTCTTGAACTTTTAAATGAAATAAGGCCTGATATTCTGGTTTTAACAGGTCACGATGCAATGCTAAAGGGAAGTCAGGACTACAAAAATTTAGATAGCTATAGAAATTCAAGGTATTTTGTTGAAGCAGTAAGAAGAGCAAGAGAATATGAACCATCCTATGATGATTTGGTCATATTTGCAGGTGCTTGTCAATCCTTTTATGAGGCACTAATTGAAGCAGGTGCAAATTTTGCAAGCTCCCCTAATAGGGTTTTTATACACGCAATGGACCCTGTTTTTGTTTGTGAAAAGATAGCATTTTCAAGTATAGCAAAGTTTTTAAATCCAAAGGAGATAGTAGATAGTACAATCACAGGAATAAAGGGGATAGGTGGACTTGAGACGCGGGGTAAATACAGAGAAGGACTACCGAAATCACCTTATGTATAGGTGGGGTGTTTATGAAGATAATGGGTGTATCCTTTAAGGATTTTGTATTGAGTAATGTACTGAAGTTAGATATTGATATTTTTGAATTACCCTTTGAAGTTTTAAAGGCATTAATTGTTTTGAAAAGAAGCGAGCTTATTATACACGTAAAAAATTCTGGGTATTACAAAAGGGAGTTTGTAGGTGAAATTAAATTGGATAATTTGAAAGAACTTGAAGATAGCAAGAAGAACCTATTATATAGAGGTTATGATGAAACGCAAGGGATAATTGTTGTAAATAATGCTGAACCTGTTTCACTATATTTTACAAAATGCTGTGGAGGAGGAACAGCAAATTCGGAGTCTATATTAGGGTATAAGGTTAATTATTTAAGAAAGGTACTTTGTAGACGATGCAGTGAAAAAGTTGAAGAAATAAAGATAGACTGTGAGGAGATGGCAAATGCAATTGGATGTAGAATTAAATACAAAGAACAGATAAGAGAAATTATAAAGGATGTATCGAGGGATGATACAGGAAGAATAAGAAGGCTTAATCTTTTAGGAAAAGAAATAACAGGTGACAAATTAATGGAGATATTAAAATTAAAGAGTAACAGAGTTTATTTTAAAGAGGATAGTATAGTTTTTAAGGTTGTAGGTGAAGGAATAGGACTTGGCATATGTATTGAAGGTGCTTGTAGTATGGCAAACGAAAATAAAGATTTTAAAGATATAATTGAATATTACTATACAGGTATTGAATTTATCAAACTTGATGAAGATAAGATAATAAATACACTTGAGGGTAGGAAAATAGTAATAGATGCAGGGCACGGCGGGAAGGACTATGGAAATGTATATGGTGATTTTATTGAGAAGGATATAAACTTAAAGATTGCCTTAAGGCTCTATGAACTCCTTTCTAATAAAGGGGCTGAATGTATTTTAACAAGATGTATAGATGAGGATATAACACTTTCAGATAGAGTTAAAATAATAAACAAGAGAAGACCGGATATATTCATAAGCATACACCAAAATAGTTTCCCACAAGAGAGTGTCAATGGAATAGAGGTTTATTGTTTTAAAGATGATTTAGATGCTGTTAATCTATCTAAAAAAATATTACAGAGGATTACGGAGGAATTAAGTATTAAAAATAGAGGCATAAGAGAAGGAGATTATTATATTTTAAGGGAGAGTAAAAGTACGGGAGTTATAGTAGAATGTATGTATATTACAGGTAATGTAGATAGTACACTTATAAATGAAGAGAACCTTTATAAAATTGCAGAAGCAATATATAGAGCTATATGTGAATATTTTGAACTTGTTATTTGATTGTAATAATGCCAAGGTGTTTAATAAATGTCTTGGCATTATTACAATAATTTTTTGTCAAATTAAAATGATGTGTGAATTATAGAGTATGATTGAGATATAGTGAAGTATTAAGTAATTAATAAAAAATTTAAAATTAGTAAACATAAATTTAATATTGACTTTAACTTAAAATGCTGATAAAATTAATTATTTTATTTGACAAAATTAAGTTATTGGAGTAAAATTGAATTTGTGGAAAGAGGGTGTTTGTTATGAAGGGGAGAGAACTTTTAGATGCCATCAAAAAAAATATTGATGAGCACATAGGAGAAAAGGTCCTTTTAAAGGCAAACAACGGCAGAAAGAAAGTTCTTGTTAAAGAAGGTATATTAGAACAAACATATCCCAATATATTTGTAGTTAGAGTCGAAGCAAGTGATAATACATCAAGGGTAATTTCATATAGCTATTCTGATATACTAACCAAAAATGTACAAATAGTTTTTGAAAACGATGAAGTAGCAATGTAGAAGATAGACCCAAAAACAAAAAGGAGCCAAAAAATGGCTCCTTTTTGTTTTGTCAAAAAACACAAAAACCACCGGGGAAGTGGTTTTTGTGTGGGGTTATGGGTTTGGCAGCTTATTTTTTAAAAATAGGGGGATAAAAGATTAAGGTTTCTTTAGGGTATTGAGAATTTATGAGAGGTTATATGGTCATCAACAATTATTTATTTTATCTAAAATGAGAAAAATGTCAATATATATCGAAAAAAGAAGTAATATTAAAAAAATTCTATCAAATAATGTTTTAGTCATAAAAAAGCTGTAGTCATTATATACTATATTAGGTAATTATGGGTGGGAGGGATATAATGTCAGTAGAATTAGTTAGAGATATGCTAAATTACGAAAGAATAATTGCTGAAGGTTCAAGTCAAACAATGGTTAGTGGAGATATCGTAATTGACGAGATGAACCCAGAGATAGATAAGATACTAAGTGTTGATGGAGAAGTTACTTTAGTTGAGGCTACTGTACTTGAGGATAAGGTTTTAGTAGACGGCAGAATGTCATTTAAGATACTTTATGCATCAAAGGGAGAAAGGTCTGTAGTTAAAATTCAAAAGGCAGATACCAATTTTAAGCACTATGTTCAGGCTCCAATGGCAGTTCCTAATATGACCTGCAAAGTTATGCCAACAATTGAAACACTTGAATATGAGATGGTATCTGATAAAAAGTTGAAGGTTAATGCAGTTGTAACATTAAAAACCGTTGTATATCAAAAGTGTGAAGTTCAAACAATAATTGATATTAAGGGACAGGATCTTCAAACACAGAAGGATACAATGAAGGTATGTGAGTTTGTTTCAGAGGATACATCTAAGGTTATAGTAAAGGGTAATTTAGAGCTTCCTCAAGATAAGGGAGAGTTTGCAAACATACTTAAACTATCTGCTCACGTTCATAAAAAGGATTTATTAATTCAAGATGGAAAGCTTGTTGTAAATGCTTGTGTGCTTTCAAGAATACTATTTGAAACAACAAAGGATCAGCTTATGTGTCAAGATTTAGATATAGCCTTTACAAATGAGATAATGATAGAAAACTTAAAACCTAATATGAAGTGTGATGTATCCTTTAGAATAACAGATATTGACTATAAAGTAATAGAAAATGAAGCAGGTGAGAGACAAAATCTTGAAATACAAATATCCCTTGATGTAAATGTTAAAACATATAATGATAGAATAATTGAAAGAACAATAGATGCATTTACATCCTCATCAAGATTTGAATTCGTAAGAGAGAATATAGGTGCAATTGGATATTTTAATGAGGGAATAGATAGCCAAACTATAAAAGAAAGAATTACAATTGATGATGATTTATATGGAATAAGAGATATCATTTATGTTGATGCAAAGCCAATTTTAACAGAGACAAAGATTGTAGAAGACAAGGTTGTATGTGATGGTGTTGTTGCGGTTTGTGCTGTATACAGGGCAGAAAAGGAAGAGGATGAACTTGTAAGCTACAGAGAGGAGATACCATTTAAGGCTACAGTTTCAATAGATGGTGCAAAGATAGATATGATAGAGGATGCAGTTGTTAATTTAGAATATCTATCCTTTGACAAGGCATCCCAAAGAGAAATGGATGTAAAGGTTATTGTTGAAGTATCTGCAAAATTGTATAACAAGATGATGTTTGATGTAGTTAAAAATGTAGAGGAAGTTGATATAGAAGACAGTATAAAGAATATGCCAAGTTTAGTTTTATATGTTGTTCAACCAAATGATACAATTTGGAAGATAGCTAAAAAGTACTGTACTTCTATGGAGGATATAATTAAGATAAATGATTTAGATAATCCAGATATGATAATGCCAGGAATGAAACTTTTAGTTCCTAAGAAGGGATTTATGAAGTAGTTTAAAAGGTGTCAGGAAATATTTTTTCCTGACACCTTTTAATGAATATAATTGCAGGAATTTTTTAACTTATGTATAATTGTATATACGAAGGGAGGATTTTCTATGATTATCGAATGTCCTGCAAAGATTAACCTTTCACTTGATGTTGTTGGTAAAAGGGAGGATGGTTATCATCTTTTAGAGATGATAATGCAGACGGTTTCGCTTTATGATAAAGTGAAAATAACTAAGGATAAGGAAACAAGTGTTATATGCAATAATATTAATGTTCCGTCAGACAGAAGTAATATTGCCTATAGAGCAGTTGAATTGATGAAACAGAGGTTTGAAATACAGGATAACTTTAAAATTGAGATAGAAAAAAATATTCCTGTAGCTGCGGGGCTTGCTGGTGGAAGTACAAATGGAGCAGCAGTAATAAAGGGGATAAATGAAATGTATTCTCTAAATCTTTCAAAGGAGGAGATGAAGGAAATAGGCCTAAAGCTTGGTGCAGATGTGCCCTTCTTCTTTGAAGGAGGAACCTGTCTTGTAGAGGGGATAGGGGAGAGACTCACAAAACTAAATAATGTATCCTGCTCTATTGTACTTGCAAAACCTCCAATAAATGTTTCGACCAAATATGTTTATCAAAATCTTAAATTAGATGAAATTGCACATCATCCAAATACAAAAAGAATAATTGACTATATAAAAAATAATGATATAAAGATGCTTGCAGCATCAATGGTAAATGTTCTTGAAAATGTTACAATAAAGGAATATCCTATAATATATGAGATTAAAAATATAATGATGGAGTTTGGTGCATTAGGAAGCCTTATGAGTGGAAGTGGTCCATCAGTATTTGGAATATTTGAGGAAAAGGCTGATGCTATAAAGTGTCACAATAGATTAAGAGATTATATAAAGGAAGTTTTTGTTGTTAATACAGTTGATAGAGGGGTGTAAAAAATGGTAAATGCTTTAATTCTTGCTGGTGATAAGGGAAGGGATGGGGTATCGAAGGCTCTTTTAAAAATTGGAGACAAATATATGGTAGACTATATAATAGATGCCCTAAAGGAATGTAAAAATGTAAAGGATATTTACATAGTATGTGATGAAGGTGTAAAAAATGTTTTAAAGGATAGAGTAAAGGGATGCATAAATCCAGTTGGAGATATAATTGATAATATTGTATCTGCATCTTTATATATAGAGGATAAAAGAACTCCTTTAATAATATGTACAGCAGATATACCTCTTATAAAAAGTAGTGCCATAGAGGAATTTGTTGAAGAATGTGAAAAGAAAAATATAGATGTAGGATATCCTATAATAGATAAAAAGTTAAATGACGAAAAATATCCAGATGTAAGAAGAACCTATGTAAAGATGAAGGAAGGAGTATATACTGGAGGAAATATCGTATATATAAAGATGGAGGCTATTAAAAACTGTACAGAAAAGGCAAAGAAGCTTGTAGAATATAGAAAAAAGCCTCTTAAAATGGGAAAAACATTGGGATTTACATTTTTAATAAGATTAGCATTAGGAAAGCTTACAATTGAGGCTGTTGAAAGAAAAATAGGAAAGATGTTTAATGTTGATGGACGTGCAATTTTAACACAATATCCTGAAATTGGTAATGATGTTGACAAGCAGGAGGATATAGATTTTGTTAAGAAATACTTAAATATAGTTTAAAAAGTTTGGCTTTGGATAAACCAAAGCCAAACTTTTTTGCATAAATAAACTCTATGAATGCAAAACTAAATTAAAGAGGTGGTGCTATGTTTATTTTAAAATTTTTTAAGGAATACTTTGATTTTAATGTAGCTCTTTTGTTTTTAATATCTGTGTTTTTTTTATATAGGGATTCAAAGGAATATAAGCAGAAGGGAATGCAGAAGGAGTATAAGTTCTGCAGATTTTTTATCTATCTATATACCATAATTGCAATAATAGGATATGTACTTTACTTAAAGCTTGAAATTTAGGGGTGATTATATGAAAAGGGAAATATTATATCAATATATTCCTAATAAAAAAACACCTATTAGTTCTATGATAGATGATAACATACTTTCTGTTAAAAACCTGCTTAAGGATTGTGATGATGTTGTATATAGACAGTTTAAAATAGGTGGAGATAAAGGCAGAGATGTATTTTTATTCTATATAGATGGAATGGCAGAAAAAGAGCTTTTGAACAATTTTGTATTAAAGCCTCTTATGCTTATGTCAAGAATGGTTGAACCAACCTTTGAAGAAATAAAAGATGAGCTCTATGAAGCCTCTAAAGTTGCAGCTATGTCTGTAACAGATTTTAAGGAAAATGACAATATAGAAGAAGCTGTTTTGGCTGTTTTATCTGGAGATACAGCTATTTTTATGGATGGTGAAGAAAAGTCTCTTGTAATTGCAACAAAGTTTTTCCCTGTAAGGGGAGTACAGGAGCCTACAGCAGAGACAGTTATAAGAGGTTCAAGAGATGGATTTACAGAAACAATAAGGATGAACACAGCCCTTGTTAGAAGAAGAATAAGAGACCCAAGGTTTAAAATAAAACAAAAGCAGATTGGAGTTCGTTCAAAGACTGATATTGCAATAATGTACATAGATGACATAGTTGATAAACAGATAGTTGATGAGGTTATGAATAAATTAAATAACATAAATATAGATGCAATATTAGATAGCGGATATATTCAGCAGTACCTTGAGGATAGGCCCTTTAGCCTTTTTCCGCAGGTTCAGACAACAGAAAGGCCAGATGTTGTTGCAGCAGCAGTATATGAAGGAAGGGTTGCTATACTTGTTGATAATTCACCTTTTGCTCTTATTGTACCAGTAACTTTAACAGCCTTTTTCCAATCTCCAGAGGACTATTATTCAAGAACTGTGGTAGTAAGCTTTGTAAGGATTTTAAGGGTAATATGTGGCGGTATAGCAATACTTGCACCAGCTCTTTATATTGCAATAACTTCCTTTAGCCCAGGTATTATTCCAACAAAGCTTGCACTTTCAATTGCAGCAACAAGAGAGGGTGTTCCATTCCCAGCCTTTATTGAGGCTATAATAATGGAACTTACGTTAGAGCTTTTAAGGGAGGCAGGAGTAAGACTGCCAAGACCAATAGGTTCGACTATTGGCATTGTTGGAGGTCTTGTAATAGGTCAGGCAGCAGTATCGGCTGGTATTGTAAGTCCTATAATGGTTATAGTTGTAGCAATAACAGCAATATCATCCTTCTCTATACCAAATTATGAAGTATCAGCAGCCTTTAGATTAGTAAGATTTCTATTAATGGCCTTTGCTGCAATATTTGGTCTATATGGTATAGTTTTAGGTTCAATTATTGTTTTAATACATTTAAGCAACTTAAAGAGCTTTGGAGTACCATTTTTGGCACCTATTGCACCCTTTGAGTATATAGATTTAAAGGATTCATTAATCTATAGGGCACCTTGGAAGTATATGATAAAAAGACCAAAGCATATTAATCCAAAGGATGAAATAAGGCAGGTAGGTGATAATAATGCAGAGGGGCAATGATAAAATATCTACTTACCAAGTGGGAGTTCTTATATATCTTACAATTTTAGGAGTAGGAATACTTACACTTCCAGCCTCAATGGCAAAGGAAGTTGAAAATGATGGATGGATACTTTCGATAATTGCAGGTATTATCTGTATAGGTATAGTCTATATTATGTGTAAAGTTGGGGAGAAGTTTCCTCAAAATGGTTTTGTTGGGACACTAAAGCTACTTTTTGGAAGTATATTGGGTATAATACTTGCAATTCCAACACTTTTATACTTTCTTTTATTTGCGGCACTTGAAACAAGAATTTTTGGAGAGACTGCTAAAATATTCCTATTAAATAGAACACCCCTTGAAATGATAATGCTTCCACTAATAATACTTTCAGTTATTCTTGCAAGGCTTGGTATAGAACCTATAGTAAGGTTTTTTGAAGCTGTAACTCCAGTAATAGCATTTGTTTTAATCATATTATTTTTAATAGGGTTAATAAGCACGGATTTTTCAAATTTAAAGCCTATATTTTCCCACGACTTGTTAAGTTTTGCAAAGGGGATAAAATCTGCCTTGTTTGCCTATGCTGGTTTTGAGGCACTGCTTATTATCTTTCCATTTATAAAGGAACCAAATAAAGCCTTTAAGGCATCTTTTGTAGCAATACTTTTACTTATAGTAGCCTATGTTATAACAATAATTGAGTGCTATGCTACTTTTGGTTCAAAATTAACACAGAGGCTTATGTATCCAACAATGAGTATGATAAAGGCTTCAGACGTTCCTGGTGCCTTTATAGAAAGGGTTGAGGGTATATTAGAGGCACTTTGGGTTCTATTTGTTTATACATCTATTGTTTCTCTTCTTTATTCATTAAGTGTAGTAGCAAAGGATATATTAGGTCATATTGAAGCAAAACATTTATTAGTTATATTCTTACCCTTTATATATTTAGGTTCACTTGTTGGTGACAGTATTATTGATATGATGAACTATGGGGACCTGCTTACAAACACATTAGGACTATATACAATTTTTATACTTCCAGTAGTGATGTTCATAGTATCAAGGTTTAAAAAGGCAGGTGGTTCTAAATGAAGAGATTGCCTTTGGTTTTTGTTTTAATATTTAGTTTATTACTTCAAGGTTGTTGGGATAAGGTTGAAATAGATGAAAGGGCCTTTGTAGGTGGCATATTTATAGATGCTGTAGGACAAGAAACAAGTAAAGAAATAAAAGAAATACTTCCATTTTATGAAGAGAAGATGGATGGAGCTTTAAAGGTTATATTTACATTGGCAAACCCAGGTGAGGTTTTAAAGGGAGGAGAAAAGGGATATGTAACGGTCGAGGCAGACGCAGAAACAATACCCGATGCAATAAGAAAAATAGGAATAAAACTAAATAGAACTCCTTTTTTTGCACATACTAAGGTAGTAGTTTTAACTGATAAGGTTATGAAAAATGAGATTTTATTTAAAGAGATACTTGATTTTTTAGAAAGGGAACCTGATGTAAACTCAACAATTAACATTATGATGTTAGAAGGTGATTTAGAAAAACTAACGAAAATTGAACCAAAGCTTGATATATACCTTGTTACATATATACAAGGTGTTTTTAACAATGCAAGCAAATTATCATATGTTGTGCCGGTAAAGCTTTTAGATTTTACTTCACAGCTTAATTCAAGTAATAAAGCAGTATTGCCTGTTATAGCTGTAAAGGAAGATGAAGTAGAGATAAAGAATCTTGCTTTAATAAAGGATAATAAGTTTTATAAAAAGGTCGATGAAAAATACTTAAGAGCTTTTCAATTTATAAACGGAAAATTAAAGGGTGGAAGAAAGTTTGTAAATTATAAGGGAAATGATATATCCTATTTTATACAGGATAAATATAGAGATATATATGTTCAGGATGATAATGGA
>JAOAAJ010000003.1 GCA_026418935.1 Caloramator sp.
TTATTTACAGTATGAACCATTTTCCCTTCGCTATCTATATCTACAAAATAATTTTTTACCTTTATAATTCCCTTTATATCCTTTTCATTAATAGTTAATATAATCTTTGAAGGAAGTTTTCTATTTATTTTTACATCTTTAACATATGGATTATTTAGTATATTTGTTTTTACTTTATCCTTATCTAAAAAAAAGATATTTTCGCCTATTACATTTGCTAATATTATAACCTCATCCCTTGAAATTAAGTTATTGTTTTTTACTTCCACTTCTTTTATTTTAAAGTAATCAGATTTTAAAGAAATTACTACGGTTGTTGAAAGAAGTATAAATACTATTATAAACGATAAAAACCTTTTTTGTTTTCTTCTTTTTATTAGTCTCTCCTCCATAACACCATCCCTTGTATTTCAATAAATTTGTTGCAGGATAACTCCTGCAACATCATTTTTTTATTTCATCTATAAGATTTACAATATTATCAGCAGCATCTAATTTCGAAAGCTTTTTTGATGCATTCGACATATTAATAAGTATATCTTTATTTTTAACTATATTTAGTACCTGTTCTTTTAAAATATCATTTTTTAGATCTGATTCTTTAATAACAATACAAGCACCCTTTTCCTCAAGGGCTCTTGCATTATATTCTTGATGGTTATTTGCAACATAAGGTGAAGGTATTAAAATAGACGGTTTCCCTAATGCTGTAATTTCAGATATAATAGTAGCACCTGCTCTACTTATTATCAAATCAGAAGCTGCCAGAGCATCGTGCATGTTATATACATATGGTAAAATTTTAATCCCCTTTAGGTTATTTATTTGATATCTACCTTTTACCTTATCCATTACCTCATTATAATTACTTTCACCTGTTATAAATATTAGTTGAATGCTATTCTTATTAAGTTCATCTATTATATCTATAACTGCATTATTTATATTTTTTGCCCCTCTACTTCCTCCTACCACTAAAACAATAGGCTTATTTTTCTCAAGTCCCATGGATAAAATTGCCTGTTCTTTATTTGCAGTTAATATTTGTTTTCTTATTGGGTTACCTGTATATACAACTTTATTTTTAGGAAAGTATTTCTCTGACTCCCTAAATGTTATAGCAATTTTATCAACAAAATGTGAAAGAATTTTATTAGTAACTCCTGGAAAAGCATTCTGTTCATGAATTATTGTTGGTATGCCCTTTAGGGCTGCCTGCATTACCACAGGACCACATACATACCCTCCAGTTCCAATAACTACATCTGGTTTAAATTCATTTATAATTTTTCCTGCCCTACTAAATCCCTTTAACACCTTTACAACAGACTTGAAGGTTCCAAAGGAAAGTCTTTTATTAAGTCCTTCTACAGGAATAAGTTTAATTTTAAATCCTTCCTTTGGAACTAATTTTCCTTCAAGTCCATTTTCACTTCCTACAAAAATTATTTCTGCTCCCTTATACTTCTCCTGTATTTTTTTTGCTATTGCAACACCTGGATAAATATGTCCTCCTGTACCCCCACCAGTTATTATAACCTTCATATCAATCAACTCCATCCTTTGTTATATATCTTGATATATTCAAAAGTATTCCAAGTCCTGCCATTGTAAATAGTAGCGATGAGCCACCATAGCTAATTAATGGAAGTGTAACACCAGTAACTGGCATAAAAGAAGACACCACTAAGAAGTTAACAGATGACTGAACTGCTATTATTGATGTAATTCCCAGTGCTACAAGGCTTCCATATTTATCTTTACATTTAATTGCAATTCTAATACCTCTCCATATTAATACAGAAAAACACAATATTACAAAGAAGGTAGCAATAAAACCTAACTCTTCTCCTATTATAGCAAAAATGAAGTCATTTTGTGCTTCGGGTATATAAAAAAACTTCTGTTTTGAATATCCAAGTCCTCTTCCAAATAATCCTCCCACACCTAAAGCATATAGCGACTGAATTGCTTGGTACCCTAAACCTAACTTATCCTTCCAAGGATTTAAAAATCCAGTTAGTCTGTTCATTCTGTAGGGTTCTAAAATAATTGCAACAACTGCTAAACCAATTCCTAATAGAAATAAAAACATCATATGTGCAAACTTCGCACCGCCTGCAAATAGTAAAATAAGTGAAACTGTAGCTACAATAACTGATGTACTCATATTAGGTTCCTTAATGATTAAACCTACAAAAATACCCGTTATTAAAATTCCTGGTATTAATCCCGTCAAAAATCTTTGCATTTTTTCTTGGCCTTTTTTTTCAATCATATTTGCCAAAAACAATACTATAAAAATCTTTGCAATTTCAGATGGCTGAATTCTTGCAAATCCAAATCCCAACCATCTTCTTGCCCCCTTAACAGGTGGAAAGAAAAACACACCAATTAACATAAGTACTACAATAAAAAATCCAAACATTAAAATATTTTTATTTCTCCAAAACCTATAGTCTATATTCGAAGTAAATATCATAACTATTATACCTAATACCGCCCATATACCTTGTCTAATCAAATAGTAATATGGTGTGCCATAATATGCCTCTCCTTCAAGCATGCTTGCACTAAATACCATACATATACCAACTGACAATAGAATTAGTATGTCTGCAAAGAGAACAAAGTCAATAGGACCTTTTTTTTCCTTCATGTTAAACCCCCTAGAAACTAATTGCTAAAAAACCAACTAAGCAAAATATAGCAGTAAAAATACTAAACCATGCAACAATCTTAGTTTCATGCCAACCAAGTTGCTCATAGTGATGGTGTAGTGGTGCCATTTTAAATACTCTTTTCTTTGTTAATTTAAAACTAATAACTTGGATAATTACAGATAGAGTCTCAATAACATAAATCAACCCAACAATTACAATTATAAAAGGCATCTTTAATAAAATTGCAAGTGCTGATATAGCACCACCTAAGGCAAGAGAGCCAGTATCTCCCATAAAAACCTGTGCTGGATATGCATTATACTTTAAAAATCCTAAAAGCCCACCTGCAAGTGCACCACAAAAAAGTGAAAGGTCCTGTCTTTTTAAACCATAGGTAACAATAGCAAAAAAAACACATATAATTAATGTTACACTTGCAGCTAATCCATCTAATCCATCAGTTAAATTAACTGCGTTAGTAGTACCAACAACTACAAAAACCATAAATGGTATATAGAATGAACCAAGATTTATAAATTTAGTTGTATATGGTATGTGAACCATACTTCCTATATCTGGATTATTATAGGCATAAATTGAAAGTATAAGTGCAAAAATAATCTGTCCTATTAATTTTTGGTAGGCTCTTAGACCTAAATTTTGTTTTCTTATTATCTTTAAACTATCATCAAGAAGTCCTATAAAGCCATATCCAACAGTTGTAATTAAGGCAATCCATAATGCACTGCTCATTTTAGATGAAAGGGCAAATACAGTAATTATTAAACTAATAATAAACATAAGTCCACCCATCGTAGGTGTACCAGCTTTCTTTAGATGGCTTTTAGGTCCTTCCTCTCTTATATTTTGACCAAATTTAAATATTTTAAGAAGAGGAATCACTATTGGTCCTATTAAAAGTACAATAATAAAAGATAAAATTGTTGCAAATATTGTTAGTTCCATGTTTACAACCTCACTTCCTAAGCTCTTTTAAATTGTCAGATATATACTCAAGCTCCATACCCCTTGAAGCCTTTATTAATAATACATCATTCTTTTTAATAATTGTTTTAATAAAATTTAATGCCTCCTCTTTACTGTTAAAATAATGTGCTTCAATTTTGTTTTTTGCTTCTTCATAATAATATTTTGCATCACTTCCAATTGCAACTAATACATCGCATTTATCCATTAAGTATTTTCCAACTTCTTTATGTAGTTTAGTAGAATACTCTCCAAGTTCAAACATATCTCCTAAGACTGCAATTTTTCTTCCTTTAAATTTATTTAAAACATCCAAGGCTGCCTTCATAGAATCTGGGTTTGCATTGTAGCAGTCAATAATGAGCTTAATATCCTCATCTAATTCAACTATGTTCATCCTCATATTACCTGGATTAAACTCTAATATTCCATTATATATCTCTTCATAGCTTAATCCTAATAAATCGCCAACTGCTATAGCAGATAGTGCATTATAGATGTTGTGTATTCCAGGGAGAGTAACCTTAAACTTTCTTTCTAAACCTGACAACATACATTTAAATTCCATTCCCTCTGGACCTAAATCTATTATATCATAAGCTTTATATTCAGCATCATTATTTATTGCAAATCTTATCACTTTATATTGGTCTGTAACAATTTTATTTAACATATCATCATCGGCATTTATTATTAATACATTATCCTTTTTAAAATATGTTGTTATCTCCATTTTAGCCTTTAATATATTTTCTCTACTACCAAGCTTTTCAATATGTGCTGTTCCTATATTACTAATAACAGCAATATTTGGATTTGCCACATAAGCTGAACTTTCAATCTCTCCAAAACGATCCATTCCCATCTCTAAAACAGCTGCCCTATGCTTTGAATTTAAATTTAAAACAGTCATTGGTATTCCAATTTCATTATTAAAATTCTTTTCTGTCTTTAATATATTTAATTTTTGTGATAAAACTGACGCTATCATCTCCTTTGTAGTAGTCTTACCACTACTTCCTGTAACAGCAACTATAGGAATATCATATCTTAACCTATAATATCGTGCTATCTCTTTATATGCCTTTAAAGTATCATCTACTAAAATTTGAGGTAGATCAATATTCAAATCTAATTTTGATACAACAGCACATATAGCACCCTTCTCCTTAACATCCTTTAAAAAATTATGTCCATCAAATTTTTCTCCTTTTAGAGCAATAAATATATCTCCCTCTTCAATCCTTCTACTATCTGTTAATATATTATTTACTCGTATTTTTACATCCTTTACGTTATGTGCTTTTCCCTTTGTAGCTGCAATTATATCCTCAATTGTAACTACTTCCTTTAATATGTCCTCTACAATTTTTCTTTCATCAAATTCTATAACTTTGTCCTTAAGTATTTGATATTTTTCATGTCCTTTTCCAGCAATCACTATTACATCACCCTTTACAGAATTTTTTATAGCATATTCTATTGCTCTTTTTCTATCTTCAATTATAACATATTTACAGTTAGTAGTAGCAATACCAGGTATAATATCTTTTATTATATCCTGTGGTTCTTCACTTCTTGGATTATCGGATGTTATAATGCAAAAATCTGAAAGTTCTCCAGCAGCCTTCCCCATAAGTGGTCTTTTACCCCTATCCCTATCTCCTCCACATCCAAATACCGTAATTAATCTTCCTTTTGTGTACTCTCTTGCTGCCTTTAAAATATTTTCAATTCCATCAGGAGTATGTGCATAATCTATTACTATCGTAGAACCAATACTGCAGCCAATTTTTTCGCTTCTTCCAGGAACTGATTTTAAATTTTCAACTCCCTTTACTGCCACTTCAATTGGAATATTTATTGCCAATGCTGCAGCAATACTTCCTAATGCATTATAAACATTAAATTTACCTGGTAAATGCAACTTTATTCTCCTAATATAATTATCTACTATTAAATCAAATTCTGTCCCCTCTGAATTTATCATCAGGTTTTTTGCCATAATATCAGCTCTATTATCTATACCAAATGTTATTACCTTTTTATTTTTAAATAAATCTGCTGCCCTTTTGCCATACTCATCATCTATATTTATAACACAATATTCACTGGAATTAAATAATTTCATTTTTGCATTAAAATAATTTTCCATTGTTCTATGAAAATCCAAGTGATCCTGAGTTAAATTTGTAAAAATTCCCACCTTAAAATTAATTCCATATACTCTTTTAAGTTCAAGAGAATGAGAGGAAACCTCCATAATACAGTGACTTATATTATTTTTTTTCATTTCATAAAAATACCTTTGTAAATCTAATGATTCGGGGGTGGTTCTTTTTGCCTCTTCTATTTTATCTCCTATTATTTCATAAATTGTACCTAAAAGAGCTGTTTTTTTATTGGCTTCATCCAAAATTGACTTGACCATAAAAGTTGTAGTAGTTTTGCCATTTGTACCAGTAACACCAATTACCTCTAAAGAACTTAATGGCGTACCGTAAAATTTAGCTGAAACAGCTGCCATAGCTTCTCTTGTATCTTTAACCTTTACAACTGCAATATCGTCATCTACTAAAACATCCTTTGAAACAACTACTGCCTTTGCACCTTTTTCTACTGCTTCTTTTGCAAATAGATGCCCATCTGTTTTAAATCCCTCAATACAGAAAAAGAGACTCTCACTTTTAACATCATTACTTGAATATGTTATGTGTTTTATATCTACATCTTTGCCCTGTAATAATTCATAATCCAACCCACTTAATAAATAAAAAAGATTCATAAATACACCCCCCTTAATTTTTTAGCACAATATGGTATACCATATTGTGCTAATTATATTAATCCTCCGGCTGTTCTAATAGTACATTTATAGTAGTATTCTTATCAACCTCTTGTCCAGGTAAAATATCCTGGGTTGCTCCAATACCATCACCAGAAATATTTACTTTTATTCCTAACTTTTTGGCAAGTTCCATAATTTCCTTCTTAGTTAAGTTTTTAAAATCTGGAACTATAATCTTTAAATTCTTGTTTTGTTCATATCCCATGTAAAGTATTATCTTTGTATTTTGTCTTACAGAGACACCAGGTTTTGGGCTCATATCATATACAATATCACCATTTCCTTGTTTTTCAAAATCAATCTTATTTTGTTTTAGGATATTAGTTGCCTCATTTAATTTTAAACCTCTGATCTCTGGTAAAATTACTTCTGGTACTACTACTTCAACACTATCAGGTTCAATATTTAAATATTTAACTATATCTTCAATAATTATTTTTGCAAGAGGTGCAGCCGTACTTCCTGCATAGTAATTTGATGGATCTGGTTCATCTATGGATATTAATATAGTAAACCTTGGATTATTAGCAGGAACTATTGCACCAAAGGATGAAATATATTTACCTGGTTGATAACCTTCTTTAGGATTTTGAGCAACCTTTTGTGCTGTACCAGTCTTTCCACCAACATGGTATCCCTCTAAATATGCCTTCTTTGCACCACCCTTTGATACAACATCTTCCAGTAACCTTCTTAGTTCAACAGCTGTATCCTTTGAAATTACCTGTTTTACAACTTGAGGCTTGTATTCCCTAATAACAGATGTGTTCCCATCTTTATCAGTATATAATAACTTCTTTAGAAAATGTGGTTGCATCATAACTCCATCATTTGCAATTGCAGATAAGGCAGTAATATATTGTATTCCTGTCACTGCAACACCTTGCCCAAAGGCTTGGTTGGCTGTTTCAACAGGTCCCATACTTGAAACTGGAATTAAAATTCCCTTCTCTTCACCTGGAAAATCAATACCAGTTTTTTGTCCAAAACCAAACTGTGTAAAATACTTACGAAGCCTTTCAGCACCAAGTTCAAGACCAACCTCCATAAAACCTACATTACATGAATTTTGAAGTATTTCAGCAAAGGTTTGAGTACCATGCCCCGATGTCTTCCAACACTTTATTCTTCTTCCTGCTACCATCTTACTTCCTGTACATACAAACTTACTGTTTTGATTAACTATATTTTCCTCTAATGCTGCTGCAGCAGTATATACCTTTAAAATTGAACCTGGCTCAAAATTTTCTTGAACCATCCTATTTCTCCAGCTATTTAATGCCTCTTGAATATCTTTTCCACCTAAAGGATTATTGGGATCATAATCTGGTTTATTTGCCATAGCAAGTATTTCTCCAGTCTTAGGATCCATAACTATTGCACTTATTCTTTTTGCCTTATATTCCTCAAGCCCTTGTTCTAATGCCCTTTCAACAAAAAATTGAATAGACTGATCTATAGTTAAAACTAAGTCATATCCATCTTTAGGTGGAACGTAAACAGGTGCATCATAGGGCAGCTCTCTATGATATGCATCACCTTGAACAATTAATCTACCAGGTATTCCCTTTAATTCTTTATTGTAATACATTTCAAGTCCAGATCTTCCATTACCATCTGAGTCTGTAGTTCCCAAAACATGTGCTAAAAAATTGCCATTAGGATAGTATCGTTTTGTATCCTCAGATACTATTACTCCTGGCAACTTTAGTTCTCTTATTTTATTTCCTATGTCCTTATCTATTCTTCTCTTTAAAGTAACAGCATTATATTTCATATTTAACTTTTTTAAGATACTGTCTTTACTTAAATCAAGTAGAGGGGCTAACTTATTTGCCATCTCCTCTTTAGTTATTTTATTATTTTTTACAGCATCATTTACATCCCTTAAAAATACATCCACTCTATCCACATTACCACTTAGAGCCAAAGGATTTTCATTTCTATCTAAAATTTTTCCCCTTCTTGCCTCAATAATAACGTCATTAGTCCATTGTTCTATAGCCATTCTTTGTAGTTGGGGAGACCAAACAAGCTGAACCCAGGCATATCTTCCTACTATTACTGTTTGAACAACAATCATTAACAGATATATAATCAATATTCTTTTTTTCATTGACAGCGATGTCCTTGACAATAACATCCCCCCTCATTCTATTGATAAATCAATGAATAAATCCTACGAACTTCTGAAACAACTTATAGGCTGTAACCTTCTTTTCTTCTACTGAAGATAGCAACTTTACGTCAACAAATTTTACATCTTCCGCCTTCGGATTAACCATATTGTACTTGTTTACAGCATCCTTTTCAATCTTCTTTATATTGTTTCTAACAGCAAGTGATACCTGTAAATTTTCATTTTCCTTCTGTATTTGTTTAACCTGATGCTTTAAATCCCTAAGTTCAGTATTCATATTATATATAAGTACAAACCTTGAAAGAGTAAATATTGTCAATCCAAACATAAAGACTATAAACCTTAAAACCTTAAGTTTTGCCTTTATATTTTGATTTGTATTTTTCTTAGGTTTTTCTACTTTTTTAACCTTCTTTTTATCTTCAACTTCAACCTTATACGCAACATTACCCTGTGTTGTATATCTATTCTTTTTACTTGCCATTACCATAATTATTCACCCCCGCACACCTTTAGAACCTATATTTTTTCAGCTATTCTAAGTTTTGCACTCCTTGCTCTTGGATTTAGTTCTATTTCTTCATCAGATGGTACTATTGGTTTTTTAGTAACTATTTCAATGTCTCCCATCTTGCCACAAACACAAACTGGAAAACTTGGTGGGCAAGTACATGGATTGTGTCTATTTTTGAAGACATTTTTTACAATTCTATCCTCTAATGAATGAAATGTTATTATACAAAGTCTTCCTCCACTTTTCAAAACATCTAAACAGTCATTTACAGCCTTCTCTAATATTTCAATCTCCTTATTTACCTCTATACGAATTGCTTGAAACGTTCTCTTTGCTGGATGTGGTCCCTCACGCCTTGCTGATGCTGGTATTGCAGCTTTTATAACATCTACAAGCTCAAAGGTTGTTTCAATTGGTTTTACACTTCTTTGTTTTACTATAAAGTCTGCAATTCTTGAGGCCCACTTTTCTTCTCCATATTCTTTAAGAATATATATTAACTGTTCCTTAGAATACCCATTTACAACATCATAGGCTGTTATATCAACATCTCTATTCATTCTCATATCAAGCTTTGCATTGTGCATATAGCTAAATCCTCTTTCTGGTGTATCAAGCTGATATGAAGAAACGCCCAAATCAAGCAATATACCATCTACACCATCTATATTTAATTCCTCTAAAACATACTTAATATTTGCAAAATTGTTATGTGCAAACTTAACATTACTAAAATTCTTAAGTCTCTCCATTGATGCCTTTAAAGCATCTTTATCTTGATCTATTCCAATAAGAATTCCTTCATCGAGTCTTTTTACTATTTCACTTGAGTGCCCAGCACCACCTAATGTACCGTCAACATATATACCATCCTTTTTTATATTTAAACCCTCAATACATTCCTGTAACATAATCGAAACATGTTTAAATTCCATATAAATTACCACCTCGTTACTATATTCCAAGCTGTGACATCTTCTCTGCTATTTCATCGTAGTCTATATTTTGTTCATTATATTCTATCCACTTATCTTTACTCCAAATTTCAATTCTATTTGAAACCCCTATACTTACTATTTCCTTTTCTATATTTGCATATTCGATAAGATTTTGGGGAATTAACGCTCTACCCTGCTTGTCTATTTCAACCTCTGATGCTCCAGAAAAGAAAAACCTAACAAAGGCACGGGCGTCCTTATTTGTCAATGGAAGTTGCTTTAACTTATCCTCAAGCTTCTTCCACTCATCAATTGGATAAACATACAGACATCCATCGAGCCCCTTTGTAATTATAAACTTTCCACCTAAACCCTCTCTAAACTTTGCTGGAACAATCATTCTGTTCTTGGCATCAAGTGCGTGACTATACTCCCCAATAAACATCTTATCCTCCACTTTCAAACCACTTTGCTCCACTTTTCACCACTACAATTATAATTCTATAACAAAAATTAAAATCCTGCCATAGTATTTTTATTTTTCCAAAAAAAATTTTTAGCCAAGGAAAAATTCCTTGGCTAAATTGGTGATTAAGATGGAAGATAAGCATTATGAGTTGTCATATTATAATACTCAACTATAAGCTTATCTAATTCTTGGCTTAAATATAATACTTTATCTGATTTATTAGTTAAAATCGCATTATACAACTCAATTCTTAAATTTTCGATTCTTTCCTTTAGCATTTTGAACCCCTCCCCCTTTTTATTGTGGTGAAAAGTGGAGGTTCGCTTATATTTTACATCTTTTTCGAATATTTTGTCAATGATTAACTTATTTTTGTACAAAAATTAATTACATTAGAATAAAATTCTACAATCTCTTTAAAATGTGTTCTGATTCGACTCTTTTCCCTAAGCCATTTAGCGCAATCCCTATAGCACCTAAACTTGTAAACCTATCTAATTCTTCAGGAAGCCTCTGTAATGGTAGTTCATCGTAATTATAATTAATGAAGTCCTCCTCTTCTAAAATTGAAATAGGCTGAGAAAAATCAGGATTATTAAAATCAAAAATGTCCTTGTGCTGCACAATATCACCCCTTTAAATTATTGTTTAGCACAAGGACTTATATTATTCTATTTATTTTTTAATGTTTTTATTATTTTTGCTGCATCATCCTTTGTCCAATCCTTTGATTTTTCCTTGCCCGTTAACTTCTTGGTAAAGTCTGATAGCTGTGCCTCTGTCATTCCCTTATCCTTTGCAAGTTTTGCAATAAAGGCCTTCTGGCTTGTTGTAGCTAAGTTAAGCTTTAAATTCATATTTATTGGTTCATCCATCTCCTCTATGTCTTGAGTAAACATACCTGATGTTCTGCTTGCAGTTAAAATAGCATCAACAAGTGCCCTCTTTTTTGAAAGCTTTAATACAGTATTTGCAACTACAAAAGGATTTTGGTTTAAAAACTTACTTTCTCTGCTATTACAGGACCCTAATCCCTCTGAAACTACACTTCCTAAACTATTTTTCAGAGTACATTTGCATACATAATGAAATATACCTTCTTTAAAATCCTCCACCTTATCTAAAATATCAATTTGAACAGATAGATTAAGAAGTGAACAAAGCTTTTCTGCACCAGATTTTAGTAAACTTGGTTTTGGATATTCTGCAATCTTGCCATAGTCCTCGCCATCTTTAAAGTTCTCCTTTATGTAGTTTACTATTAATTGGTAAGAGTTTATCTCATTTTTTATATCCTCTTCAGTTATAAAATTGTACATTTCCTTTTCCACTTAAACCACCTCATTCATTTTTAAAAATGTCTAAATTATTATATGCAAGTTCCAAATAATCAATTGCTCTTTTACAGTTTGTTTTTAAATTTAAATCCTTCCACTTTAAAATATTTAATATAGAAGTTTTTATGCTACACATACAAAGTAACCTGCTTAATTCTTCACTATCCTTTAGCATTAACGCATAGGAAATATATTTTTCACACTCTGAATAATTTCCTTTCAAAAAATTTATTTTAGCATTTATAGTCAATATATTAAAATCAAATTTGTAATCCCTATATTTATCCTCTATTATCTGTAGGCACAAGTCATAATATCTATTATCATAGCAGCTTTTTAAAAGTTCATAGTAATTCACATCTAATTTATCACTCATAAGCCTTCTAACATAACCTTCAACCTTGCTGTTCTTACTTCTTAAAAGCAATTTAACAAGTGCTTCTATATAGATAGTTTTTCCTTTATATTCCATATTGAAGGCAAAATAATTATGTGCATCTATTAATTCAACAATATTTTCCTTTTTAATAATCTCTACATATTCCTTAAACTTTGCTAAATATAAGTTGCTATCAAGAAGTACACAGCACAAACCCAATGTTAAAAAAAATTCTTTATCTAAATGTTTAAAATAAGTAAGTATAAGTTCAAAACACTTACTAAATTCACCAATATGATAATATGCTAAAATTCTTGATTCTATGGATTCCAAATCATCTTCAAATATGCTGTATTTAATTACCTCCTCCCATCTTGCAGTATCCCTAAGTCCCCTCATCATATTAATATATAAATCTCTTCCCTGTATATTTAAATTGTCTCTTAAATATCTTTCTATCACATTTACATTAAAATTTAAAACCTTAAATATTATAAACATTTTGTTTAAAAATATATATTCCTTTTTTGAAATAAATGCATAGCTATAGTATTTTAAAGAGTTGTAATAATCCTCTAAAAAATAATAAAGTTCTCCTAACTCATAGTAACACAAAAAACTATTATATCCCCAAACACAGACATCAAATTCTTTACTTTTTAGGCAATTAAAAAAATCTTCAACAGCTTCATTATAGTTTTGGAGCCTCCTATTTATCAATCCCGAAAAATAAAAGGAATCACCATAATTTTTCTGTTTTAATTCTTCAAAGAGCATCTTAGCTTCAATATACCTATTTTTATGAAAATAAGATAAGGCTACTAATCTTTTAGTATAATCCTCTACCCCTTTATGCAATATAACTTTATATAACTTAATTACATCATCAAATTCACAAGAAAGATAGTGTAGCTCCATACTATATAAAATAAAATCATAATTAGACAGGTTATCAATATATTTGTTTAAACCTTTATATATACTAACATCATCCTCTTTAGAAGTTTTTGTATTTAATAATATATCTAATCCTTCAACATCATCAGAAGATATTAATTTCCCATTATAGCCTAAATATGTAATATTTCTTTTATGCAGCCTTACTTGCCTTTCTAATACAATTCCTTCAGCCCTCCTTTGCGTTACATTAAAGGAGTAAGCATTGTGGTCTAAATTTAATTTATTAATATAATCTATATCCAATATCCTTTCGTTTGACATAATAAATAAAACATAATCTCCAGCTACTTGAGATAGAGCCAAATTTTTTAATTTAGATAAGTTTCCATCAAAATTTATGTTTGCAATCCTTATATCATTTCTTTTGCTTACTTTTGATATGATTGGAATATATACTATTTCCTTCGATATAACTTTTAGCTGATTAACTAATTCATCCTCTAAATTACAAACCCCTAAAATAATACACGAAATTGACATAGGCCCCCCTTTATCCCACCCTCCCACCCATTGTTTTAATATCTCGCTTGGAAATATATATCCAAAGTAGTTGATTGGTCAGTATTTGTTGATTTATATCCAAGCCTTACATATCGCAAAAATTTGCTTGGTATAACAAGTTCCTTTTCTCCTGCATCTACTGTAAAATTATCAATATGAGTTATGGCATCATCTTCATCATCAGAAGGGCTTATCTGTATAGCAATTGTTGCACTATTGCTTCCTGTATTTTTTACATAAAACACATAATCAGAATACATTGACACGTCCTTAAAGGAAAGATAGGTGTAGCTATTAGATGTTGCTTTATCTGCAAACAATTCACTTTCAAAACTTCTCTTTGCATTAACTATTTTAATTAATCCTTCAGTATCTGTTGCAATAACCTTATTATTCGATCCATCATTACCATATATTAAAATAGAATCCTGTGAATTGGATAAATCTCGTATATCTAAGTCAGTATTAGTAATATTAACATCTACATCACTTTGTATAGACGCAACCTCTATTCTTCCATTGTTATCAGTTTTTATCTGTCTTTTATCTGTTCCATCAGTACCATATATTGAAATACTATCATCTGTTGTTAAATTTCTTATATCAAGATCAGTAGCTTGTACTGTTAAAGTTTCATCAGTTGTAATATAAAGTTCGCCATCACTGTTTGTCTTTAATACTTTCATAGTAGTTCCGCCATCATTACTTCCATAGACTGCAACACCATCTTGACTACTTGATAAATTTCTAATGTCTAAATCTGTTGCAGTAACTGTTATTGCGCTATCCGATGAAATTTGAAGTTTTCCATTTGAATCTACCTGTATTGCTTTTGTAACATCTGAACCAAAAATCTGAACCTTTAAGTCACTTGCACTATTGGTAAAAACAGCATTATTAGGCATATATATCCCCCCTATTTATATACTTGATAAATAAATTTGACATTTACACTCCCTTCGCCATTTGTATATGTATAAATTCTATAGTATTTACCATAATACTTAGGTACAAGTATATCACTTTGACTTATACAAATTCTTTTTTCAGTATCTCTAATCCAAGTAATTCCATCTATACTTACATCGACACATACATCAACATCTCTAAATCCTGTATTTTTTATAATAAAGCTTCCTATAATCATTCTACTTACATCAAAACTTCTGCTATAACCTTCATTTATAAAATTTAAATCAAATACCTCTTCTTTAACATCTATAAACTTCCCCTCATCATATATCTTTGGCTTTATAAAATTTATATAAAGTTTTGGAATTGCAGAATACTGACTGTTGTTTTTTGAGCCAAAGGCAACAAGAGATTTCTTATTCTCCTCACATCTTAATAAAAGCCCTTTATTGATGGTCTCTCCACTCATCCATCTTTGCACAAAGTTAGTTATATTTACATTTATTAGTCCATACTTTTTATATGATATATTTGTCCTAATATAATCAGAATAAAACTTTGGCTGCTGATTATAGGTAGTAAAATCTCCAAAGTCCTCCTTTAACATATAAACGTACAGATTTTTACTAAAACATTTAAAATAGTCATCTATTAAAAATAACTGAAGTATTGCTGATGTTATAAAGGCATTATAAGGGAGAGACGATATATCAAAGTTTAAGAAACTTCTATAAATAAAATTACCATTAAAACCACATGAAATTATGTCTGTATTTATATTTTCATCTGGCCTTTCATTTGTTATAGTCAATGATTTGTCTGCTAAAAAAAGTACTTCACCCATACCACCACTCCTAATGTATTATATGCATCATATGATGAAAAATTTTAAAATTATACCACATATTATTTAGTCGATACATATTATTCAAAAATAATTAAGGGTGACTTAAACCACCCTAAGAATATTTAAAAAAATATAATTTAGCCCCATAAAAAATTTAAGGGTGGTTTATACCACCCTCAGATTATGCATTTATAAGGAATGCCTTATATGCTCTATATGTTTCAAATATATCTGCCTTGCTTGCTATTTCCCATGGTGCGTGCATGCTAAGTAATGCAACACCACAGTCAACAACTTCCATTCCATATTCTGCTAAAATGTAGGCTATTGTTCCGCCACCACCTTGGTCTACCTTACCTAACTCTGCTGTTTGCCATACTATACCATTGTCATTGAATATATCTCTAACCTTACCCATGAACTCAGCGTTTGCATCATTGCAGGAATATTTTCCTCTTGAACCAGTATACTTTGTTAAAACAATTCCCTTTCCAAGGTATGCTGCATTCTTCTTTTCAACAACACCTGGGTAATTTGGATCAACACCACAAGTTACATCTGATGATAGCATACAAGAATTTGCAAGAGCTCTTCTTAATTTAAGCTCAGAATATTCTCCCTTAAGTTCCATAACTTCTGCCACTACATTTTCAAAGAATCTTGAATGCATTCCTGTAGCACCGTTGCTACCTATTTCTTCTTTATCTACAAATAGTGCACAGCAAGTCTTTTGTGGATTTTCAATTTCAAACATAGCTGCAAGTGATGTAAATGCACATATTCTATCATCGTGTCCATAAGCCATAACCATACTTCTATCAAGACCAACGTCCCTTGATTTACCTGCTGGAACTATTTCAAGCTCTGCTGTAACAAAATCTTCTTCAGTCATTCCATACTTTTCATTTAAAAGTCTTAATATATTTAATTTAACTCTGTCCTTTGCTTCCTTATCTTGGATTGGCATACTTCCTATTAATACATTTAAATCTTCGCCTTCAATTCCATTGGCAAGTTTCTTTTCCATTTGATTTGCAGATAAGTGTATAAGTAGGTCACTTATGTACACAACTGGGTCATTCTCATCTTCACCAATTACTACGTTTACAACTTCTCCACCCTTTTTAACTACAACACCATGTATTGCAAGTGGAATAGTAACCCATTGATATTTCTTTATACCACCATAGTAGTGTGTTTCAAGCATTGCAAAGGCTTCATCTTCATATAAGGCATTTGGCTTTAAGTCTATTCTTGGTGAGTCTATATGAGAACCAACTATGTTAAATCCCCTTTCCATTGGTTTATTTCCAACTACAAATAGTGCCACTGCCTTATCCTTATTCACAGCATATACCTTATCACCAGCATTTATTTTTTTACCTTGTGATATCAACTCATTAATATCAACAAATCCCTTCTCCTTTGCTCTTCTAACAATTTCATTACAAGCTTCACGTTCAGTTTTAGAAGAATCCATAAATTTTTTATAGTCTTCGCTAAAATCCATCACCTGCTTTAAATCAGCTTCTGTTAGCTTATCCCAAACATATTCATATTTTTTAGTTAAGTTTTGTAATTCCTTAGTATCCATTTTTATGTACCCCCTTTTGGTAAACATTACAACTCTATTCTATATTATTTTTAAAATTTTTTCAAATTTTTTTACTTATAACTTTAATATTCCCTCTTCACATATTAAATAATCCATTTTTATATCGTATTTACCTTTAAATACATCTTCAACTATTTGAAAATAGTAACAAAGTCCAACCTTTATACCTTCAAAATCCTCTAAAAATCTATCATAATACCCAGCACCGTAGCCTAATCTATAACCATCTTTATCGAAGGCAACACCAGGAACAAAAATTAAATCAATACTATTTTTATCTATAATGTCAAAATTCATTGGCTCTAATATGCCATACTCACCAATACATAAATCATCTATATTTTTTACTCTACAGGGTATTAGTTTATACTCCTTTTTTATTGTCTTTGGATATATTAAATTTTTTTCTCTTTTTAATATTTCCTCTGCTAAAAATGAAGTATCCACTTCATTTTTAAAGGAAGAATATATCATTATACAATTTGAATTTATGAATTTATCCCAATTTAAAATATGTTTTGTAATAACTATACTTCTTTTTATTATTTCCTCTTTAGAAAGTTCATTTCTAATCTGTATATATTTTTTTCTCAAATCATCTTTCATAAGACCACTACCTAATTAGTGCTTATGACCACAGCCACAGCTTCCATGTTCATGTCCACATGAACATCCTTTGTTTTTCATAATTGTATCATATTCATCCTTATCAACTACTTTTATATTCTCAAGCTGAGCTCTTAAACTTTCTTTTACAGAATCAATATAAAGTCTTCTTAATTGAGCCTGTTCCTTCTTTTCTTCTTCTGTAAGTCCCTCCTGCTGTGATTTCCTATAAAGTTCATTTATTCTCTGTATTTGCTCTTTTGTTATCATATAATCATCCTTTCTGTATAACATATTTATATATAAGTGGAGTTACAGACGATATTATAACCAGAAACAATGCTAATTTAAATTTCGGACCTCTAACATCCAAGATTGAATTTCCTAAAAAAGTATAAATAAAGGCACCTGGAAGACTGCCTAAAAAAGTTCCCAATACAAAGTCTTTAAAATTAACATCCATAATCCCTGAAGCATAGCTTACTGCATCAAAGGGAAATATGGGTATAAGTCTTAATGAAACTATATAAAAGAGCCCTTCCTTTTTTATTAAATTATTAATCTCTATCTTTTTTCTTTTTAAAATACCCTCAACAAACTCTCTACCAAAATATTTAGAGATTAAATATGCCAAAATACCACTTAAGGTAACACCGACACATGTAAGTAGTGTGCCAATTAAATTGCCAAATGTCAAGCCTGAAATTACAGCAAAAGTACCAGCAGGAAGTAGAAAAATTGACCTTATAGCTGATAATAGCAAAAAAATTACTACTGCATATCCCCTATAGGACAATAAAAAATTTCTAATATCCTCTGGATTTTTTATCATATTCAAAAGTTCTTTTCTATAAAGTAAAACGACAACTATAATAAACAGTAATAAAATAAAAGAAAAGGCTCTTTTAAACCTCATACAGTTCATCTCCATTACTTAAGTTGAATTTCGCAAATTGGAGTATATATTCTTTTTCCATCCCTCTGTTCACTTTTCATTATAGTGACTCTATCAAATACTATATTATCAATTGAATAGTTTTCAAATCTTTGTTGTAACTGTTCAAATTTATTTTTGAGTATAACCTCCTGTGCTATTGTAACGTGGGGTGTAAATTTATTTTCCATCTTAAATCCATAGTTTGAAGTAACTTTATCTACTTCATTGTATATTTCCTTAATCTTATCTATATCACCGTGGCATTTTAAGTATATAGTCCTTATAACATCACCTTTGCCAAAGCATCCTAATCCCTTTAAGTATATATTAATATTTTCTTTTCCCTTAATCCTTCTTAAAAGATCCTGATATATTAAACTGATTTTGCTCTCTTCTACTTCTCCTAAAAACTTTATTGTTAAATGAAAATTATCTATGTATTTAAATCTACCCTTTGTACTTTCTCCTCGTATTATGTTTTGTAGATCTGCTATTTTTTCTTTTGTTTCTCTGTTAAATTCAAAGGTTATAAAGGTACGCAATCTATTCAACCTCCTATATTATTATACTTTATAGTATAATACATATTCCAAAATTAGTTAAGTCTAATAAAAAAGTGTCGTAGATATTTTAAACAGCCTCTACGACACCTATTAATCACTCTTGAACCTTTATAAGACTTGTATCAAGCTTATGGATTGCATCAACAAATCTTAAAACTCCATTTGATGACCTCATAACCACAGAATGTGTTGTTGCATAATTTTCTTTATAAACAATTCCCTTTAATAAATCTGAATCAGTAATTGCTGTTGCAGCAAAATATACATCATCTGAAGTAATTAAATCATCTTGTGATAGAATTCTTTCAACATCTAAAAGCCCTGCTCTTTTACACATATCAATTTGTCTTTGATTTTCTGGCATTAGCTTTACTAATATTTCTCCTCCTAAACATTTTAATGCCGCTGCAGCCAATACTCCCTCAGGTGCACCACCTATACCTATGAGCATATCAACACCTGTCTCTTCAAAGGCTGTTGCAAGTGCTGCTGCAATGTCCCCTTCTCCAAATATTTTTACTCTTGCTCCTACACTTCTTGCCTCCTCAATCAAATCCTTATGCCTTGGTCTATCCTGTATCATAACAGTAACTTCCTCAACATCCTTATTTAAAGCCTCAGCAACACACTTAATATTATCAATTAAACTTTTGTTTAAGTCTATACATCCCTTTGCTTTTGGCCCTACAGCTATCTTTTTCATATATATTTGAGGTGCTCTAAAAATCTTCCCCTTTTCACTCACAGCTACTGCTGATATAGCATTAGGTCTTCCCTTTGCAACAAGTATCGAACCATCTAAGGGGTCAATTGCAACATCATATTCCTTAAGACCATCTTCCCAAGTTCCAACCTTTTCTCCTATGTACATTATAGGCTTTTTATCTAAATCACATTCTCCAATTACAACTCTACCCTTTATGGGCAACAAATCAAAGGCATGTCTTACACCATCTACTGCTGCTTTTTCTATTAAATCAACGTCTCCTCTACCTAAAAGGTTTGAACAGGCAAGTGCTGCAGCCTCAGTAACTCTAACAATCCCCATAGCAATATCGTGATTTACCATAGTGTTACCTCCATATATAAAATTCACCATTATTATACCATTAATATAGTATAATTTCTATATTGTATAACTTATTTTTATAATTTAATTAATTGTATTAACACATATTTATAATTATTATACATAAAAAATCCGTTTAGGTTAAACCTAAACGGATTTTTTTAGAAAACATCTGTAGGAATTAAGGCATCAAATATACCTATTACAAGTGCCCCTATCAATGCACCAGCTATGCTGACGTAAACACCAGCTACAAAGAATTGTGTTAAATATATAATCACTGCTGCAATAATAAAACCACTTAATCCCCTACCATAGGGCGATGCATCAATTTTGAATACTGCTCCTGCTAAATAATCAAGCAGTGTAATTACAATTGATGCTAAAAACGCAGTCCAAAATCCTACTACCACAAACCCTGGTACTAAAAAACTAACTGCCAAAAGTACCACTGCATTTACTACAAATTTCAATAATGTACTTAAAATTCCAGCATTTCCTTCTCGCCTAATTTCTCTTGCCATTTTTAAAAACCTCCCTTCAAGAGTATTTTTTCACCAAAAGGGAGATTTATTCATACATTTTATGCAGAAACATTAATTTTATATATGGAAGTTATACTATTCAAAACCAAGTATTCTTTATTATTAAATTTTTTAAAAGTTATTTGTGATATAACTGCCATTAAAAATAAAAAGAACCCTAAATTGGGTTCTTTTGGTGACCCTATGGGGATTTGAACCCCAGCTACCGCCGTGAGAGGGCGGCGTCCTAACCACTAGACCATAGGGCCATCTTCTTTACAATTCATATTTTAGCATATTTTTAAAATTTGTCAATATATTCTATAAATTCACTTTTATTTATATACATCAACTAAAAGTCCCTTAATTTCCTCTATTTTATCTGCAAGTTCTATTGTTTCCCTCTGTTGTTGCAAAAGTTCTTTTGTTATTGCATCTATCTTTTCATTAATAATCTCTATTTTAATATGAAGCCCATAGCTATATGGTCCAACTTCTCTTTTTAAAATATATGCATTTTTTACAACGTAATTTAAATACTCCTGTACCTTCTTTCTATATTCCCTTACATCCTCTACACTTCGTGTTGCTATAAGCCTTTTACCTAATTTATCTATTTCATTTAGCATGTTTTGAAGGTTTTGTTCTGTTTGGTCTTTATTCGCTAAGTCCAATGCAGCTGAAAAACTTGATGAAACAGATGTTTTTGTTACTTGTTTAGTATCTGCAGAATTTGTTCTATTTATACGATTAACTTTCATATCATCACCCCATATAATGTCTCTACAACATTATACACTAAAGAATATAATAATTAAAGGATATTTAGCTCATAGCCTTTAACAAGTGCTATAAACCCCTCAAATTATTAACAAACATATATAAATAACTAAAGTCTAAAAAGCCCCATGATAGGACTTTTAAATTCATCATTTTAATTCCTTCATGGGGCTATAATAATCTATAATAATATTTTTCAAGATCTTATTGAGTTTATAAAATTCTAAACCAACATTTATATTCTTATTTATTTTTAATTATGCCCAAAGTTCCTTTTCTACAAAAACTTCCTCTTCCTTTTCAAACCTTTTGAAATTTTCTCTAAATCTCTCCTCTAATTCTTTAGCATACTTAATATATTCATCCTTATCCTTCCATGTATTTATAGGATTTAATA
>JAOAAJ010000022.1 GCA_026418935.1 Caloramator sp.
TCAATACTAAAGGCAAGAAAGCTAATAACAAGTCTAAACTATGAAGAAGCAAAGAAGCTTGCAGATGAAGTTATTATGTGTGCAACTTCTGAAGAGATAAAGAGCAAAATACAAAATTTTGTAAATAGATAATGTAAGAAACACCAATTGGTTGTGTTCCCCCTTCTATAAAACCAATTGGTGTTTTTTATTATAATTCAAAGAATATACTTTTCAAACTTAAGAATTCTTAAGACTTTTTTTATTATATGCTTAAGGTTTATGTTCTATTATACCCTTAAACAATATGAAGGGGGTATAATAATGGAATATAAAGTATTTATAAGCCAATTTATAAAAAATCCTAACTTTACTGGTGCAATATTACCAAGCTCTAAGAAACTATGTAAAAAGATGATGGAGGGAATAGATTTTAATAAAGCAGAGTGTATTGTAGAGTATGGACCTGGAACAGGAGTATTTACGGAAGAATTGATAAAAAGAAGGAAAAAAGATACAATATTAATTGTAATAGAATACAATGAAGAATTTTATGATATTCTTGTTAATAAATTTAGCGGAGTTGATAACTTATTTATAATAAATGATTCGGCAGAAAATATAAAGGAATACTTAAAGGTATTAGAGATAAATAAAGTAGATTATATAGTATCAGGTTTACCTTTTACAAGTTTGCCCAGTGATGTAGGAGAGAATATATTAAGATATACAAAGGAAGTTCTTTCAACACATGGAGTTTTTATTACATTTCAATATACTTTGATAAAGTTAAAATTATTTAGAAGATATTTTAATTCAATTAGTTTAAAAAGGACTTTTCTTAATGTTCCACCTGCATTTGTATTAATCTGTAATAATGGTAAAGAGGGATGATTTAGATGAGTGAAAAAATTTTAATTGTAGATGATGAAAAGGAGATTAGGGATATTATAGAAATATATTTAAAAAATGAAGGGTATAAAGTTATACATGCTAATGATGGTATTGAAGCTCTAAATATATTAAAAGAAACAACAGTGGATTTAGTAATTACTGATATAATGATGAAGGGATTAGATGGAATAAGTTTATGTAATGAAATAAGAAAAAACTATTATATGCCTATCATAATACTATCGGCAAAGGATGAGGAAAAGGATAAATTGTTAGGGTTGTCATCTGGGGCAGAGGACTATATTACTAAACCCTTTAGTATTATGGAACTTGTGGCAAGAGTGAAATCACAACTTAGAAGATATAAAAGATATAATAACAAAAACGATGATAGGGTTATAGAAATAGGAGATTTAAAAATTAATTGTGATACAAGACAAGTGTTTGTAAAGGATAGAGAAGTAACATTAACATCAAAGGAGTTTGGTATATTAGAACTTCTTGCAAGAAATAGAGGAATAGTAATGAGCATACCCAAAATATATGAAACTGTTTGGGGAGAAGAATTTTTTAAAGCAGATAATACTGTTATGGTCCACATAACAAATTTAAGGCAAAAGATAGAAGAAGATCCTAAAAGACCAGTTTATATTAAAACAGTATGGGGAGTAGGGTATAAAATATGAAAAGAATTAAAAAGCTAATTAGTGGAATCACAGCAAAGTTAATATTTACAATAATAATAAGTTTAATGATTTCAATTATTTATATAATTTTAATAGGAAATATTTTGACAATGTATATAATTAAAAACTTAAATAACGTAGCACCCGTAATTTTTAATTTATTTGCTTTAATTATCATATTAGGAAGCATAATATGTTTTATAATAACTTTTTATGTTTTAGTAAATAAAAGAGTTAAATATATTATGTACCTATCTCAAAGGGTTAAAAATATTGCAAATGGAAGCATAGGTGATACAATAGAAGTGATGGGTAATGATGAAATAGCAGAACTAACTAAAAGCATAAATAATATGTCAAAAGAACTAAAAAGAATGTTTGATAAAGAGAGGCAGGAGGAAAAGGTAAAAAACGACTTAATCGTTGGTTTAGCACATGATTTAAAAACTCCTCTAACAACTTTAATTGGTTATTTAGAGATATTACAAAATACAAATAACAATAAAGAAGGTGAAAATGAAAAGTATATAAATTTGGCCTACAATGCATCGCATAAAATTAAAAAAATAATAGATGATTTGTTTGAATTTGCAAAGCTAAATAGTGTAGATTTTAAATTACAAAAACAAGAAGTAAACTTAGCTACCTTAATCATTCAAATAGCAGAGGAATATAAACCAATTTTTCAAAATAAAAATTTGTTATTGGAATATGAAATTGAAAGCTATGATATAAATGTAAATATAGATATTGAACAGTTTGTTAGGGTTATGGATAATCTAATTTCAAATGCATTAAAATATAGTGATACAGGTTCTACGGTATTTATAAAGCTATTTAATAAAGAAAAAACTGAACTTTTAATAATAAATAAATCTAAAATTTTAGATAATATAGATATAGAACGTATGTTTCAAAAGTTTTATAAAGGAGATACATCACGAGGTGAAGGAAGTAGCGGTTTAGGACTTGCAATATCAAAGAAAATTATGGAACTTCACGGAGGAACCCTTTCAGCTATAAAAGAAGGGAATATTTTAACAATTACAATTACTTTTTAAAAGAATAAAAATGAGTAAAAAAGTCAACAAAAGGTTTTATCACTTTTTGTTGACTTTTTTAGTTTGTAAAAACTTAAAATTAATACTTTCATAGAATAATTAGATTGTATTTATTTTTACGTTTTTGGAAAAAATACTTATTAGGTGTGATTAGATTTTTTAAAGAGGAGGAATTTTATGGCTAAGTATGATGTTGATGCTGAAAAACTAAAAACACTTGAAGACTACATTGACTCTATAGAGCAGAAGGAAGGAGCACTTATTGGAGTTCTTTATAAGGCTCAAGAGATATTTGGCTACTTACCTAAAGATGTTCAGCTTTTTATTGCAAGAAAGCTTAAAATTCCAGCTGCAAAGGTATTTGGAGTTACAACTTTTTATTCCTACTTTACTATGGAACCAAGAGGAAAGCATGTTATTAATGTATGTATGGGTACAGCGTGTTTTGTAAAGGGTGCTGATAAGGTATTAGAAGAGCTTAGAAAACAACTTAACATAACAGAGGGCAATATGTCGCCTGATGGTATGTTTACAGTAGATAGTTTAAGGTGCGTGGGTGCCTGTGGACTTGCACCTGTAGTAATGGTAGATGGTAAGGTTTATGGAAGGGTTAAGGTTGAGGATGTTAAGTCAATATTAGATGATTATAGAGAGGGAGGTAGCACTCAATGATTAAATCATTAGAGGAACTTAAAAAAATTAGAGAACAGTATAAAGATACACTTCAAAACAGAGAGGCGGAGGATAAGAATATAAAAATACTTGTTGGAATGGCTACATGTGGTATTGCTGCAGGTGCAAGAAATACAATAAATGCAATCATTGAAGAAATAAGAAATGAAAACATTGATAATGCAGTTGTGGTACAGACAGGATGTATGGGATTTTGCTATGCAGAACCAACAGTTGAAGTTAGGATGCCAAATAGTGAACCAATTTTATATGGAAAGGTTGATAGCGAAAAGGCAAAGGAAATAGTTAAAAGGCATGTAAAAAATGGAGAAGTAATAAGAGAATGGGTTTTAAGAGGATAGGAGGGATAATATGCCAATTAGAATGGAACTTTTGGTATGTGGTGGTACAGGATGTCAAGCCTCCAACAGCAATAGAGTTTTAGAGGTTTTAAGAGAGGAAATTAAGAATGCTAATCTTGAAAATGAAGTTAGTGTTCTTATGACAGGTTGTTTTGGTTTCTGTGAAAAGGGACCTATTGTTAAGGTTATGCCTGACAATGTATTTTATGTAGAGGTTGATGAAGATTCTGCAAGAAAAATAGTTGCAGAACATGTTGTAAAAGGAAGGGTATATCAAGAAAAATTATATGTTGAACCAGATACCCATGAAAAACTTCCTGAACAGAGTAAAATACCTTTCTATAAAAAGCAGCTAAGGATTGCACTAAGAAACTGTGGAAAGATTGACCCAGAGAACATAAATGAGTATATTGCAGCAGATGGATATATGGCACTTGGTAAGGTTTTAACAGAGATGACTCCAGAGGGAGTAATAGATGTTGTAAAGAAGAGTGGGCTGAGAGGCCGTGGAGGTGGAGGATTCCCAACAGGTGTAAAATGGGAGGCAACAAGAAAATCTAAGTCAGATATTAAATATGTAATATGTAATGCTGATGAGGGTGACCCAGGGGCTTTTATGGATAGAAGTATTCTTGAGGGAGACCCACATTCTGTTTTAGAGGGAATGGCAATTGCAGCCTATGCTATAGGTGCACAGTTTGGATATATATATGTTAGAGCAGAATATCCTCTTGCAATTCATAGATTGAGAATTGCAATAAACCAAGCAAGGGAATTAGGACTTTTAGGTAAAAATATTTTTGGAACAGATTTTTCCTTTGATGTAGAAATTAAAATAGGTGCTGGTGCTTTTATATGTGGTGAGGAAACTGCACTTATTAATTCAATTGAAGGTGGACGTGGAGAGCCAACTGTAAAGCCACCATATCCTGCACAGGTTGGACTATGGAAAAAACCAACAAACATCAACAATGTAGAGACCTTTGCTAACGTTGCTCCTATTATATTAAATGGTGCAGATTGGTTTGCATCTATAGGAACTGAAAAGAGTAAGGGAACAAAGGTTTTTGCACTTGCTGGAAAGGTAAACAATGTAGGACTTGTTGAAGTTCCTATGGGAACTACATTAAGAGAAATAATATACGAATTAGGTGGTGGAATTAGAGGAGGAAAGAAGTTTAAAGCAGTTCAAACAGGCGGTCCATCAGGAGGATGTATACCAGCAGAATATTTGGATACCCCAATAGATTATGACAACTTAACAGCACTTGGCTCAATGATGGGTTCTGGTGGAATGATTGTTATGGATGAAGATGACTGTATGGTTAATATAGCTAAATTCTATCTTGAGTTTAGTTGTGATGAATCCTGTGGAAGATGTACTGCATGTAGAGTAGGTAATAAGAGACTACTTGAAATATTAAATAAGATTACTGAGGGCAAGGGCGAAATGGAAGATTTAGAGATGTTAAAGGAACTTGCTGAAACAGTTAGAGATTCGTCGCTCTGTGGACTTGGTCAAACTTCACCTAACCCTGTTTTATCAACTATGAAGTTCTTCTATGATGAATATTTGGCCCATGTTAGAGATAAGGAGTGCCCTGCTGGTGTATGTAAAGAGCTTCTAAAGTATTATATTATACCTGAAAAATGTGTTGGATGTACTGCCTGTGCAAAAGTGTGTCCTGTTAATGTAATTCATGGAGAGCCAAAGAAGGTTCATGTTATAGATAGAGATGGATGTATAAAATGTGGTCAGTGCTATAAGACTTGTAGATTTGGAGCTATCACAAGAAAGTAAGTTGGGAGGGATAGCATGATAAATGTAACTATAAATGATATAAAATTGCAGGTGCCAGAGGGTACAACAATATTAGATGCGGCAAAAATGGCAAATATAAATATACCTACATTATGCCATTTAAATTTACACGATATAAAGATGGTAAATAGAACAGCTTCCTGTAGAGTATGTTTGGTTGAAGTAGAAGGAAGAAGGAATCTTGCACCTGCCTGTGCTACAGAATGTTTTGAAGGAATGATAATTAAAACAAATACAAAAAGAGCAATTAGAGCAAGAAGAACAATGGTAGAACTTCTGCTTTCAGACCACCCTACAGATTGTTTGGTGTGTGAAAAGAATGGAAATTGCGATCTCCAAAAGATTGCAGCAGATTTGGGTATTAGGAAAATTAGGTTTGAAGGCGAACAGTCAACATATCAGAAGGATAGTTCAAGTGGTGCACTCTATAGAAATCCAGATAAGTGTATAATGTGTAGACGCTGTGAGACAATGTGTAATGAAGTTCAAACCTGTAGTGTTTATTCTGCGGTAGATAGAGGATTTGAGACAGTTGTAGGACCTGCCTTTAATTTACCAATGCTTGATACCCAGTGTACCTTCTGCGGACAGTGTGTATCTGTGTGCCCAACAGCAGCACTTACAGAAGTTAGTTATGTACAGGATGTATGGAATGCACTCCACGACCCAGATAAATATGTAATAGTACAAACGGCACCAGCAATAAGAGTTGCATTGGGTGAAGAATTTGGACTAAAACCTGGAACTATAGTTACTGGAAAGATGGTTGCAGCACTAAGAAGACTTGGATTTAAAAAGGTATTTGATACAGACTTTGCAGCAGATGTAACTATAGTAGAAGAGGCAAAGGAATTTATAGATAGACTAAATGGAAAGGGAAGACTTCCAATTCTTACAAGTTGTTGCCCAAGTTGGGTTAAGTTTATAGAGCACCAATTCCCTGAACTATTAGATATACCTTCAACCTGTAAGTCTCCTCATATGATGTTTGGAGCAATAGCAAAGACATATTTTGCAGAAAAATTTAATATACCTGCTGATAAGATAGTTGTAGTATCAGTTATGCCTTGTATTGCTAAAAAATATGAAATTCAAAGAGAAGAGTTAAAATCAGATGGAGTTGAAAATGTTGATTATGTTATTACCACAAGGGAATTTGCAAAGATGATAAGAGAAGCAGGAATAGATTTTACAAAACTTCCTGATGAAGATTTTGATAATCCACTTGGAGAATCGACTGGTGCATCTGTAATATTTGGTACAACTGGTGGAGTAATAGAGGCAGCATTAAGAACAGCCTATGAGTGGGTAACAGGTGAGACATTACAAGATGTTGAATTCCATGGAGTTAGAGGCTTTGAAGATGGGCTTAAGGAAGCAACAGTAAAACTTAAGGATATGGAACTTAAGATTGGTGTTGCACATGGACTTGGTAATGCAAGGAGGCTACTTGAGGACATAAGGGATGGAAAGAGATTTTATCATGCAATTGAAATAATGGCTTGTCCTGGAGGATGTATAGATGGCGGAGGTCAACCTTATCACCATGGAAACCTTGAAATAGTAAAGGCCAGAATGAATGCATTATATGAAGAGGATAGAAATAAACCAATTAGAAAATCCCACGAAAACCCAGCAGTTATAAAGCTATATAAAGAGTATATGGGTGAATATGGAGGCCATAAGGCACATAAACTACTACATACTCATTATACTCCAAGGGAGACTATATAAATTAATGAAAAGAATTTAATTTAAAAAAATCAATTAAAAGTAAACTAAAACCCCAAGTAGGATTTTTAGAAAAGATTCATAAGACTTATAAATCTTTAAAATCCTACTTGGGGTTATTTTATAAGCATTTAGATTACAATGGTATTATACTTAAAATATATATATTTATTTTGGGAAAAATAATTTATGGGAGGGATTTGTATGGATAAAAATATAGAGCTACTAAACTATATTCATCAAAATGCCCAAATGGGAATAGAAACTTTAAAACAGCTCATAAAGGAAACTAAAGATGAAAATATGAAAAATGTACTTCAAAGACATCTTAACGAATATCAAAAGTTCTATGATATGACTGATAGTAAGCTAAAATCAAAGAACATAGAACCCAAGGAGCTTAATTTTTTATCAAAGACATTTACTGATTTAATGATAAATTTAAAGACTCTTAGGGATAAATCACCATCCCATATGGCAGAGATGCTTATACAGGGAAGTACTATGGGAATAGTAGATATGACAAAGAAAATAAAGGAATATCAAGGAGTTGAAAAGGAGACATTAGACATAGCAAATGGACTTTTACAGTTTGAACAAAAAAGTGTTGATGAGTATAAGGGATTTCTATAATTTAAAAAAATATATGAGATTTTATACTATGAATACGAAAAATATTTAGCTTAATATTTTAAAAAGCCCCATAAAAGGATTTTATTTGGATATTTCTTAAATTTATAAAATCTAATTAGTTCAAATAAAATCTATATGGGGCTAATTATTTATAACTTTAAAATAGATATATTTAGAGTTATAAAGCTTATAATAAAATTTTACTTATTACTTTACGATAATGCAAAAAGATGATATAAATAAACTTGAATATATATTATTAGGTGGTGCTTAATATGCTTGAAAGATATGATAGACAGATTGCTGTAATTGGCGAGGAGGCACAAAAGAAAATATTAAATGCAAAGGTTTTGGTTATTGGAGCAGGTGCACTTGGTACAAGCATTTTAAATAGTCTTGTTAGAGCAGGAGTAGGATTTATAAGAGTTGTTGATATGGATGTTGTAGAGCTTTCAAATCTTCAAAGGCAGATGCTTTTTGATGAGAAGGATTTAGGAGAAAAGAAGGTTATAGCAGCAGTGAATAAATTAAAGCTTATAAATACCGAGGTTAAGCTTGAACCTATTGTTGATAGAATTACAACTGATACAATTAGTAAATATGCAACAGGTTGTGATATAATAATAGATGCAACAGATAATTTTAGTACAAGGGAGATTATAAATAAATATGCAGTAGAGAATAATGTTCCTTGGATATATGGAGGAGTTGCTGCAGCCTTTG
>JAOAAJ010000023.1 GCA_026418935.1 Caloramator sp.
TGTATCATTGAATTTTGCCTTCATGTTTAAAGATTTAATTTTCTTCTTTAAATTTTTTTGATTTTGTTGTAAACTATTCATAGAAATCATCCTTTTTGTGTTTAGTTTTTGGTAATAATATTTTAACACTAAAAAGGATTGATTTCTTTTAAACTTTTTGAACAAAAAACCTTTTAATTTCAATGCCTTTCGGCATTACTTGCCGAATCCAAGTTGAAGTTATTTCGCTCAAATTATACATAGAACGGAGGATAAAAATATGGCAATTTTAGTAACTGGTGGGGCGGGTTATATAGGCAGCCATACATGTGTTGAACTATTAAATTTAGGCTATGATGTAATTGTTGTAGACAACCTATCTAATAGTAAAAAAGAAGCTTTAAGAAGAGTTGAAACAATAACTGGAAGGAAGTTAAAGTTTTATAATATAGATTTACTTGATAGAGAAGAATTAGAGAGCATATTTAAAGAAAATATAGTAGATGCAGTTATTCATTTTGCAGGACTTAAGGCGGTTGGAGAATCAGTTGAAGTGCCTTTAAAATATTACCATAATAATATAACAGGAACACTTGTATTGTGTGAAGTTATGAAAAAATATGGAGTTAAAAGATTAATCTTTAGTTCTTCTGCAACTGTATATGGTAATGTAGAAAGGGTTCCAATAACAGAGGATTTTCCACTAAGTGCAACAAATCCATATGGAAAAACAAAGCTTTTTATAGAAGAGATCTTAAGAGATTTATATGTTTCAGATAATGAATGGAGTATAGTTCTATTAAGATATTTTAATCCAATAGGTGCACATGAAAGTGGACTTATTGGAGAAGATCCAAACGGAATACCGAACAACCTAATGCCCTATGTAACACAGGTTGCAGTAGGAAAGTTAAAGGAGCTTAGGGTGTTTGGAGATGATTATGATACACATGATGGAACAGGTGTAAGGGACTATATACATGTTATTGATTTGGCAAGAGGCCATGTTAAGGCATTAGATAAGGTTATGAAATCAACTGGTGTTGAGGTATATAACTTGGGTACAGGAAAGGGATATAGTGTATTAGACTTAGTACATACCTTTGAAAAGGTAACAGAGGTGAAGGTACCTTATAGGATAGTTGAAAGAAGGCCTGGCGATGTTGCGAAGTGTTTTGCAGATCCAACAAAGGCAAATAGGGAGCTTGGATGGGTTGCAGAGAAGAATTTAGAAGATATGTGCAAAGATGCATGGAGATGGCAAAGCAATAATCCAAATGGTTATGAAGGGGAATAGAGATAGACTAAAATTAAAAAATTGATATATTATGTAATAAATAATATTTTGAGCGTAATAATGTAATTTTTGCAGTTATTACGCTCAATTTTATGTGTAATAATTAAGTTTTAATTTGTTTTACGTTTTGGAAAATATATAAGGTATATTTTACCATATACTCAACCGGCCGGAAATAGTTTTGGAGGGGTTAAAATGGATGAGTATATGGTAGTAAAAAAGTATGAACCGCTTATAAAAAGAGCTATAAAAATGTATATACACGATAAAAACTACTATGAGGATGCATATCAGGAGGCAGCTCTTGCGATAATTAGGGTTTTAAGAGGATATGATGAAAATAAGGGTGATTTTAATGCCTATATAAAATGTGCTGTTATATATTCTGTTAAGGCATTTTCAAGGAAGATAAGGGAGAATATAAGTTTAGATGAGGAGCTTGAGGATGGTGGAAGCCTTTATGACTTAATACAAGATGATAAGTGCCTTGAGGAGGATTTTCTAAAGGAGGAGGATATAAAAAGGTTATATAGGGCACTTGAGTGTTTAAGCAAAAAACAGAGGGAGATAATAGAGGAGTATTATTTTAATGGTAAGAGTATGATTGAAATTTCAAAGGCAAAGAGATGTCATTATAATTCCATTGTAAGATTAAAGGATAGGGCATTAATTAAATTAAAAAACGAAATGAGAAGGTGGTAAACTAAATTAATTATTTAATGGCTTAGTTTTGTTGAAATATATACACATATGTTGTAAAATGTTTATATAAAAGCTTTTATTGTAAAAAGTTTAACTATTTTAATTTTTTATTTAAATAAAACTTTAAAGCTTTATTTAAATAAAAAACATAACATTATATGGAGGGCAAAAACGATGAAATTAAAGAAGATATTTATTAAAACCGTCGCAGTAATTTTAGTTACAACAAACATAGCTTTTGCCCAAAGTTTAAGTGGATTAAAAGTTATATTAGATTCAGGACACGGTGGTAGCGACCCAGGTGCAAAAGCAAAATTAAATAATATAGATTATACTGAAAAGGAGTTAAATAATTTAATAACTCAAAAGCTTGCGACTATTTTATATGATTATGGTGCAGAGGTAATTTTTACAAGGAACCCTTATGAGGATAATGCATTAGATCTATACAAAAGACCAGAGATTGCAAACAGCAGTGGTGCACAACTTTTTATAAGCATACATCACAATTCAGCTGGTAGTAAAGATGCAAATGGAACAGAGGTTTTTTATTCATCAAATAGACCAAATATAAAAACCACAAAGTATGTTGAGTTTAATGGTGCACGATATGAATATATAAAAGAGAGTACAGAGAATGGTATAAGCTATGTTTACCTTTTAGTTGAAGGAAGAGAAATGAAAATAGAAAAGTCCAAAGTTAAGATAATAGATCCAAGTTCGTCAACAAAGGTATGGCAGGTGCTTGAAAGTCAAAAATTAGCACAGATGGTTGTCTCAAATTTAGCAAGTCTTGGGTTAAGAAACAGAGGAGCAAAGGATTCATCCCTTGTTGTTACAAAATATACTACTATGCCATCTATTCTTGTGGAAGTTGGATTCATGTCAAATCCTACAGAACTTTCTAAAATAGTAGATGAAAAGTTTCAATTGGGTGTAGCACAAAAAATAGCAGATGCAGTAAAGCAATACTATTCGGTTTATCAAGATAATAAAGCATTTTTTATAAATCCAAATATTGACATTGCAAAAAGATTAGCAGGTGAAGATAGGTATAAGACAAATTTAGCAATAATTGATGATGGATGGGATAGTTCAGATAGTGTTATTTTAGCTTATGGAGAAAATTATGCAGATGCACTAACGTCAGCAGCTCTTTCAAAAAAGCTAAATGCACCAATTCTTTTAACAAAAGGTAAAGTTTTGGAGGAGGATGTAAAAAGTAAGATAAGCTCCTTAAATGCTAAAAAAGTATATATTATAGGTGGACAGGCAGTTATATCACAGGAAATAGAAGATTCACTAAAGGCACAAAATGTTGAGGTTATAAGAATCAAAGGAGAAGATAGATACAAGACATCTATTGAGATTGCAACATACTTTGATAATCCCAAGGAAGCATTTTTGGTTACAGGTAAAGGATTTTCAGATGCTCTATCGGTTTCAACCGTTGCATCTATAAAGGAGATACCAATAATATATGTTGATAACAATAGATATGAGGATGCACTAAAGTATGTACAGTCTGCAGGAATTGAAAAGGTTTATGTTATTGGTGGGGAAAATGTTATATCTGATGAGGTAGCAGGAAAATTTGGAAATTTTATTAGAATATATGGACAAGACAGATATAAAACAAACTGTGAGGTTGTTAAGTATTTTGAGGATGTATTTGATTTTTCAAGGGTGTATGTTTCAACTGGAGAAAACTATCCAGATGCACTTTCCGCAGCTGCACTTAGCGTTAAAAATAATAGTCCTATTATGCTAACAGGAAGTGCCGCAAAAACAAATGATATTATAAAAGGATTTGTAAACAGTGTTAGAGAAATTGTTGTAGTTGGTGGTGAAAAGGTGCTACCTAAAGATATAGCTTTAAAAATTTTTAAATAAGGGGGATTAAAATGAAAAAACGAATAATATCTTTTATTTTAACTATTATAATGGTTATGTCGATGTTTAATGGTGTTTTTGCTGCTGTAGATAGGAG
>JAOAAJ010000039.1 GCA_026418935.1 Caloramator sp.
TGTTTCAACTGGAAGTATATACTCCTCAGTTCCCCTTGCCTTCTCCTTTATATTAAGAAGTCTTGGTATACTTGGCCCTGTTACATCTGCATCCATAATACCACCACTATATCCTAACTCATTTAGTTTTTTTGCAAGTAGAACTGATACAGTTGATTTCCCAACTCCACCCTTTCCGCTCATAACTGCTATTACCTTTTTTATTCTATTGTTTGGATTTATTTGTACCATACAAGATTCTTTGTCCTTTGAACAGGATGAATTTGAAGGACAAGTACTACAATTTGACATAATACCACCCCTTTATAGCATTTGCTATTTATAGAATATACCTATTTTCTAAAGATGTCAAATACAATGTAAAAAAAGCAGGCTTTTGCCTGCTTTTTTATGCTACCTTTTTCTTTCTTTTTGAATCATGGATTACAAATGCTGCACCAAGCATAATTGAGGCTGCACCTGCTCCAAATAAAGTTGTTATGTCAATTACTGAGCCTGTCTTTGGTAACTTCTTTCCTTCATTATTATTGACTTTTTCTTCTTTATTTGTTGTCTCTCCATTGTTTGTTTTTTCTTCGTTTGATACATTTTCAGCTTCTTTTACTTCTTCAACTTTTGTTGTACTTATCTTCCAATTCTTTTCTACTGTATTTGCAACTGTACCATATTTCTTGAAGTATTCTATCATTAAGCTTCTTACTTGTCCGTCATCTCCAAGTGCCTTTTGTGAATCATATACAACTATACTTGGGTCAGCATTGCTTATTTTAGCAGCAGCCATAAATCCGCCACCACCATTATATCTATAGTTGTTAATAGCTACTGTAAATACATCTGTATCCTTTATTGGTTTACCATTGTATTTCAAGTTCTTTATTCTATTACCTACAGGCTCAGTTAAATCAATATCATAAGTTGCACCGTATAGTTGGTCAAGATTATAGTCTGGAATGTTTAGTACTGGATCCTTTTCTATCTTATCTGTTGGATTTTGAACTTGCTTATAATATCTTGCTGACCATTCCAACCAGTCCTTTAATTGCTTTCCTGTCATCTTTATACCATATAGGAAGTTTTCATAAACATATACTGACATAATGTCTTGTATAGTTACATCACCTTTTGGTATATATGCCTTTGAACTTAGTGGTGCTGCAATTGAAAGCTGTGTTCCTGCTGCTTCCTTTTGAACTTTGTTTATAAGTTCCATTATAGCAGTAGGTTCTACTGTTTGATTTAAACCTGTAAATTCTCCTGTAGCTTTTCCAACAACTGTTTTAATATATTCCATTGTCTTATCTTGATATGGCTTAATCAAATTAACAATATCTTGGTCTTCTTCAACTTTACTGTCCATCTTTATATTCTTTGCTGATACATAATATGTTCCATCTTGATTTACATAAATATCAATTTGTGATACATATTGTGCCCATTTTCCTGGTTCAGTTACTATTACATCCTTTCCTTCAGGATTTTTATATACATTTTGTGAAATTAAACTGTGTGCATGTCCTGCAACAATTACATCTATTCCACTTACGTTTTGAGCTATAGCCTTAATTTGGTTTTCAGGAATTATATCTGATGATTTTTCTTCTCCACTGTGGGCTGATACTATAACAACATTAGCACCTTTTTCTTTAACTTCCTTAACCCATTTCTTAGCTTCTTCAACTAAATCTCTAAATTCTAATCCTTGATAATTTTGTGGTGATTCCCAACTTGGTATAGTCTTAGTTGTAAGTCCTATAACCGCAACCTTAACTTCTTTTCCATCTAAATTAAAGGACTTGATAATATATGGTTTTACAAAGTTCTCTCCATTTTCTTTGTATGTATTTGCTGATAGTACTTCAATATTATTTTTCTTTGCATCTGCAATTATCCTATTTAGCGTTTCAAGTCCATAGTTATATTCGTGGTTTCCTAATATCCATGCATCATATCCCATTGCACCCATTACCTTCATCATTGGGTATTCTGCTATTTTATCTATCATATTGTAGTAGTAAACAAGTGGTGTTCCTTGAATTGTGTCTCCATTGTCTATAAGCATAACATTGCTGTTTTGTTTTCTTAAATTCTTTACATAGGTTGAAACCTTTGCAAGACCTTGTCCTATTTCTAATCCCTTTGAATCAACTGGAGGTTTTCCTGTTGCATAGTCGATATTTAAAACATTTCCGTGAACATCTGATGTCGCAACTACTGATATGCATTTTTTAATATTTGCTATTCTATTATTCATAGATGTTTCTATCTTTCCTGTTTCTTTTACTGCTTCAATCAATGCGTCTCTTACTAAAATAAATGTGTTATTCTTTGGATCTGCACCTCCTGCACTTAAAAATGCTGTAAATCCATCTCCTCCTGTTGCCATAAAGTCATTAGTAACAACAACTAATTTTTCAGCATCAGCAATTGCCTTACCATCTTCTCTGACAATGTCAACAACCCTATCTCCTGATGGTCTTGTTGGATCATATTTAACCTTTAGTCCAGAAACTTGTATTCCTTTTCCATTATCCATAAAGGCTTGTTCTAATACAGCCTTTAGTTGTGTTTTTGTCATTTCAAGCTTAATTAATGTATTATCAAAAGGCATTAGATAGAAAATTGTGCCTACAGTTATATCTCCTGCAGGAATGTCAATTCTTATACCACCATTATTTTGGAAGGCAACATCAGCATTTAATTTTTTTCTCATTACATCTGTAACCCAGTTTCCAAGATATGATTCTCCATATGGACTTTGTTTTTGTGTTCTTGTTAGGCTTTTATCTGTAAAACCTATCTTAACATCAAATATTGGCTTTAAATCATTATATGCTCTGTCAACTATAGCTTGAACATCAGCATCATAAATTGGGTTTGTTGTCTTATAACCTGATGCGTTATCAAGTGCAATATAATTTCCAGTAAAAGCTGGTTTTCCATCTGTTATTGTCATTTTAACGTGTATATAACCTTTTCCACTTGAATTTGCAATATATACTGGAATACCGTTTGATGCCTTTGTATTTAATATTGTATGTGAATGTCCTCCAAATACTGCATCAACACCAACTAAATTATTTGCAATACCAATTATTCTATCATTTATATTTCCTTCGTGAATTAATGCTAACACAACATCTGCTTTGTTGTTATCTCTTATATCCTTTACAACTGCATTTATTTCAGATACTTCATCCCTAAACTCAAAGCTTTCTACATTTTTAGGAAGTACTATTGTTGGAGTTTCTGTTGATATAGCACCTACAACTGCAATTCTTAATCCATCCTTTTCCAATATCTTATATGGTTCAAATACTCTTTTACCTGTTGCTTTATCATAAAGGTTTGAGCAAACAAAATCATATTTTGCAACGGGTTCTTCCTTATGCATATTAATAATTTTATCTAATCCCCAGTCAAATTCGTGGTTTCCAACTGCTGTTACATCAAGTCCTACGTTATTTAAAAATTCCTTAACTGGCTTTCCTGAAAGCACATTTGAAACTGGAGAACCTTGATATAAATCTCCTCCACTTAAGAAAATAAACCTATCTGGATTTGACTGTTTAATCTTTTTGATTCTGTCTCCCAAAACCCCTGCAACCTTGTTATTTGATGAATCCTGTAAAGCTCCATGAAAATCTGTAATTTCAATGATGTCATATACCTTTTCAGTTGTCTCTGCCTTAACTAATGTCAATAATCCAGGGTGTAACATTGAAAAGACTAAAAATAAACTTAGAATGAGACTGATAACCTTAGCACCAATTTTTTTTATTCTCATATTTTATTCCCCCTTCATTTTTCTGGTGCATTATCAATTATATTACTTTTATATAATTTTGTAAATATTTCAAATATTTTTTAGAAAATGTTTTCTAATTAAATTAAGTTAATTATTCTTGCAGGATTTTTTTCACAGATGTTGAATTATTTATATATAGTTAAACAGGAAGGGGAAGGGGCATGCAAAGTTTGATAAATGAAAAATCTCTATATATACTTGAAAATATGCCTGTTTTAATAGATGCTCTTGATGAAAAAGGTAACATTATTCTTTGGAACAAAGAAGCTGAAAGAGTAACAGGATATTCAAAGCAAGAAATAATAAATAATCCTGATGCCTTTAAACTTTTATATCCTGATGATACATATAGAAACTATATTTTAAGCCTTGTACCAGAACTTGAAAATAATTTTAAAGATTTGGAAACTACAATAACCTGTAAAGATGGAAGTAAAAAGATTATATCTTGGTCAAATGTTTCAGCATTATACCCTATCGAAGGATTATCTCTTTGGGCTGTTGGAGTTGACATAACAAAGCGTAAAATGGCAGAAGAGAATCTTAAAAATATAACAAATGAACTTTTATCTATTGTTAAAGCTTTTCCAGACCTTTATTTTAAAATAGATAAGGACACAACAATACTTGATTTTAGAACATATAACAGAGATGATTTATTTGTTTCTCCAGATAAAATAATTGGAAATAAAATCTTAGATATGCTTCCAATTGATGTTGCACTACTTTATAAATCTGCAATAGATTATACTTTAGAAACAAAGAAAATAAAATCTATTGAATATTATCTACCCTTTGATAATTCAAAACAATATTTTGAAGCAAGAATTGTTGCACTAAACGAAAATCAGGTTATTGCTGTTGTAAGAAACATAACAGAAAAGAAACTTATAGAAATTAAAAATTTAGAACAGCAAAAAAGATATAAATCCTTCTTTGACTACAGCCCAGATATTCTTTTAGAGGCAGACCTTTACTCTGGTTATATATTTGTAGCAAATCCTACTTTCTTTAAAATAACTAAAATAGATAAAAATGAACTTGAAAATTATACTATATACAACTTATTTAATATTGGTGAACAAATAACAAGTAAAGATTCAGTTGATTCTCTGTTAAAGGGAGAGCCAGTAAAATTTGAAACACAAATAGTAAACAGATTAAATGAAGAATATTTTCTTGAACTAAATATAATGCCAATATTAGATAATACTCTATTAGATAGAATTTTTATATATGCTAAGGATATAACCGATTCTAAAAAACTTGAGGAGAGCAGAAAAAAAATTAAAGAGCTTGAGGAATACGAAAATATACGTTCTGAATTTTTTGCTAATATATCCCACGAATTTAGAACTCCATTGAATATAATTTTGGGTTCGATACAGCTTTTAGAATTATATCTTAAAAACAATAAAATTATTGATGATAATGATACGCTCTATAAATATAACAAATCAATAAAACAAAATTGTTTTAGACTCCTGAGGCTTGTTAATAATTTAATAGATATAACAAAAGTAAATGCTGGATATATGCAACTTAACCTCTGTGAATGTAATATAGTAGCTTTAGTTGAAGATATAGTTCAGTCAGTTGCTGATTATATTAATTCAAAAAATATTGAAATTATATTTGATACTGATGTAGAAGAAAAAGTTATAAGGTGTGATAAAGACAAGATTGAAAGAATAATACTTAATCTACTCTCTAATGCAATTAAGTTTACACCTGAGGATGGTAAAATATTTGTCAATATAAATGATTTAGATGAATATACCTGTATTTCTGTTAAGGATACCGGAATCGGTATACCATATGATAAACAAGATATAATTTTCGAAAGGTTTAGTCAAGTAAATAAATCTTTATCAAGAGAACGTGAAGGAAGTGGGCTTGGTCTTAATATTGTTAAATCGTTTGTTGAAATGCACGGGGGAGAAATTAAATTAGTAAGTGAAGAGGGAAAAGGTAGTGAATTTATTTTTTTACTTCCAAACAATTTAGATAAAGATATTAATTGTGAAATAGATACAATAAGTAATTTTAACAATGTTGAGAGAATTTCAATTGAGTTTTCTGATATTTATTTTTAATTTCTCTCACATTTTTTTATTTTGTTGAATATATATATAATGTGTTGTTTTTTAACAAATGTAAATGGGAGGGGTTAAGATGGAAATTGATTTAAATGTCAATTCTTTAACAAATCTGTCTGCAAAATATATGGACAACGAACTTCATTCACTTACCAACAAAATTTACTCTAACATAAACATTAACAAATATATTGGAAATGGTTTTAACATATTTTCTGCTAAATATTTAAATAATATGTCATCAACAAAGAGCAGTACAATAATAGAAAATTTTTATAACGACAAATATTTCTTTTTTAGGTCTGAAATAAAAAATATAGAAAAGGAAATAAATAGAATTGTTGATAATTGGTTCGAAGAATACCTATGCAATAACACAGAAAACATAAATGCAACTATAAATAAACTAATAAACCTAATTAAATCACAAAACAATTACCCTATAACTTATAAATTAAATACCAAAAATAATAAATTACACGATATAAATAAACTCTACTATGAATTAACTATAAAAAAAATAAATGATGATATAAACTCAATCATAATAAATAGACTTAACTATTATAAGAAATAAAAGTTGCCACCCTGTGAAGGTGACTGTACCAAAATATGGTTCAAATCACAATTCACTTGGGTGGCACTCTATATAGTTTTCCCTTTCTGATATTTGTCCTAAATTGTGAGCATCTGAATTTTTAATAATTGTATAGGTATTTTTTAAAACTTTATTATTTTTTAGTCTTTTTATTTTATCATAATTTGCATATTCTACCGTCTTAATATCTAAATAATCAGGTATAAATCCTAAGTTTGATATTATACTGTAGGTATCCTTATCTATATGGGCAGGTATAAACTGTCCTCCAAGCTCTCTAACCTTATAAAAAGCCTCATCTATAGTTATATCTGCAGAGTTTAGAAGCAATTTTTCTTCATAACCCACTATTTCATCATTTTCATTATATATAATCTGATTTCCAAAAATATCTGGTTTATTTTTAATATTAGGTAGCCTATTATAAACAAATTCTTGGAAACAATATGCTGTATCTATATTCTTAAAAAGGCATAGCACGTGAACTTCCTCTTTAGTTTGTAGTTCCATACCCGGTATAACAAGTATCCCTACCTTTTCTGCAACTTTTAAACAGGCCTCTACATTTTTACAGCTGTTATGGTCTGTTATTGCAATTACGTCAAGTTCCTTTATTTTTGCCATATTTACAACGTTATTTGGAGTCATATCATCATCTGCACAGGGGGAAAGCCCTGTGTGTATGTGAAAATCATAATAAAGTTTCATACTTATACACCTAACTTGTTTAGTTCAACACATATTTCATATGCATTTTGGTTTGATATAAGTACAGGTATATTTTCAACATTTGCTTTATTTAAAGTTGCTTCTTCAACTTCAATATTCTCTGGAATAATTACACAGGAAAACTCTAAAAGAGTTGCTACTGCAATAATGTTTGGATGTATTTGAACCGTAATCCAAGCATTATTTTGCTTTCCGTGGGACATAACCCAGCTTAAAAGGTCGCAGGTGTAAACTCCCTTAACCTCTTTTTCAAGTCCATCTTCTCCAGCTAAAACCTTAAGATTTAATGCATCAACTATATCTTTAACCTTCACCTTTTAAACCTCCTTCATTTAAAAATTTGCAATCCTTTAAACTTGCAAGTCCCTTTGCAACATCCTCAGCAAAGGCTTTACAAGAAGGTGAACCACAAAGGCCACAGTCAGTTCCTGGAAGCATATTTATAACTTTATTCATAATTTTTATCATTTTAACTGCATTTTCAAAGTTTGTAGAGAACTTTTGATTATCCTTTTGTTCATCAATTTCTTCATCGCTCACTAACTTACTTTCAATATCTGAAAAATCGTGTATTTGATAAGTAAAATCAATCTTACTATTAATATGCCTTGTTATTCTTTCTGCATTATAGGGGTTTTCTACAAGTAATAACCCTCCTACACATCCATTTGAGCAGGCCATTACTTCTATATAATCTATATCATCTAACCTTCCATTTTCAACATCACTCAATACCTTTATAACATTTTTTATTCCATCGACTGCAATTGAATTTTCAATACCAATTGCCCTGCATTGACCTCCAGAATATGCCCACATAAGGCCAGTTCTTGAAATATGATTAATTTTATCCTCTTCCTTTGCCTTTATATGCTTTAACAATTTAGGATATATATCGCTTATTGGTATAGCACCATTTATTCTTATATTTTCATTTTTAGATATTTCACTAATCTTTGTAACCCAACTTGGACAGGGTGTTAAAAAGAATATCCCTATATCTTCATTTTTATATCCCATTCCCTGATATTTTTCTCTTATAATAAGTGCTGATATTTCAATTGGTGTTAACATCTTAACCAAATGTCCCACTAAACTTGGATACTCTGTCTCAACAAGCCTTACAACTGTTGGACATAACGTTGAAATTGCAGGTTTTTCTACCCTTTCTAAATCCTTTTTTAATGTTTCTGATGCTATATCACAGGAAAAGGTAATATCAAACACCTCATCAAACCCAAGTTTTAAAAGTCCTTCGTTAATCACATCAGGTTCTACATTTTTTCCAAATTGAGAATATAGGGTAACTGATGGTATAGCTATTTTTTTCTTATATCTTTGTATATCATCCATTGAATTTTTTATAGAAATATGGGCTCCATATGGGCATACCTTTATACATTCACCACAATCTATACATTTTTCGTTATATATAACAGCTTTACCATTTTTTACTCTTATTGCTTCAACTGGGCAATTCATCAAGCATTTTGTACATCCAATACACTTTTCTGAAATCAAAGAGACTGAATGAAATAGTTGTTTCATATTATCACCTTAATTAAAATATATTATAATCTTTATTTCTGTAAATTTCCCCACCTCTGACTTTATATAAAATTCGTCGCTACTTCTCTTTATATTTGGAAGTCCCATTCCTCCTCCAAATCCCATCTCACGTGCAACATCTGACGCAGTTGAATACCCCTCCTGCATTGCAAGTTCAATATTAGGAATTCCTGGTCCATAATCATAGGCAGTTATTTCAATTTTATCATTATATATTTTTGCCTCAATATAGCCTCCAACACTATGGATAACAATATTCATTTCCGCTTCATAGCAGGCAACACAAATTCTTTTTACTATGTCACTTCTTATACCAAGCTGGTTTAGAAGTTTTTTAAGATTGCTTGAGGCCTCTCCTCCTCTAATAAAATCCCCACTAACTATATCATATTTGACAGAAAGTAACTCCTCCATTAGTCCATATCAACTCCTTTTAAACCATTACTATAAAGTATACCACAGGTTGTAAACATAGTGTGGCGTGTTGCAAGTATACACATTCCCTTCTCCTTTGCAAGTTCAACTATTGTCTCATCTGGTCTTTTATTTCTTACAAAAATAATGCATTTAATGTCCAACATCTCTGCTGTTCTTATCGTTTGTATATTAGTAAGTCCTGTTATAAGTATTGTATCTTTGCAAGAAAGTGCTAAAACATCACTCATTAAGTCTGAACCAAATGCACACACAGTTTCCATTTCAAGCATTTCCTCATTACACAGCACCTCGGCATTTATCAAGTCTTTAATCCTGCTCAATTTCATATATACATTCCCCCGTTATAAGATATATATTAATATTATAATTTTTCCGAAAATTTTTCAATGTTATTTTTTTGATAAAGTATAAAAGCATTAACCATTTTAGGTTAATGCCTCATTAAAATTACTTTTTAAATATCAATCCATAATGGTGTTCAGATACTTCAATTTCAGAAATAAATCCTAATCCCTCATCCTCAAACCATTTTATGACTTCTTCTTGTGAAATCCTATGGTGGCTTGGTGGACCGTAATTTGTATCTATTTTTCTCCACTCTATTACAAATACACTGCCGTCTTTTTTAAGCACTCTTTTTATCTCTTTTATATATCTACTTTTATCTTGTATTTCGTGTAAAACATTTGACAGCATAACATAATCAGCAAAATCATTATTTACTGGGAAATAATATTCCTCACACTTTTTATACTCTATATTCTCTATGCCTAAAGACCTTTCCTTTGCAAACTCTAACATTTCATCTGAAATATCAAGTCCAATAACCTTACCCTTTATTAAAATTTTTGCTGCTGGTATTGTAAAGTAACCTATGCCGCAGCCTATATCTAAAAACACACCTTCTCCATTTTGTTGTAGCCCAAATTTATCTAATGTTTTAAATGGTGGCATATACCTTCTTCTTGTTGGATTATCAAGTTTTTCTGCGTTTCTTGGATAAAATTTGTGCATATACTACACCCCTTTGTTTATCCGTTTTGTAGAAATACTTGTAATTTATCTATAGGAAGTGCCTTTTCTATATAATAACCCTGTATCTTATCACATCCTAATTCTCTCAATGCCTCAAACTGTTCTTTAGTCTCTACTCCTTCTGCCACAACTTCATAGTTAAAATAATGGCATACCTCAATAAACTTCTTTGCCAAATAATTGTATTTATCATCTATTAATATTTTATCTATAAATATTTTATCAAGCTTTACTTCATCAAAGGGAAAAATCATAAGATTTCGAATCGAAGAATACCCTGCACCAAAATCATCAAAGGATATCTTTATACCTTTTTGCTTTGCATATTTAACACTTTCTATAATCTCTAATTTGTTTGATAAAAATGCTGTTTCAGTAATTTCAATCTTTATATATTCCGGCGAAACCTTGTTTTGTTCTAATACATTTAACAATCGTTCTATATATTGATACGATAAGGTTTCTGCAGAAACATTTAAACTTAGTTGTATATTAATTCCATTATCTAAAAGAAGTTTTAAATCCTTCACAGCCCTTTTTAAAACATATTCATCTAAATCCTTAATATAACCCGCCTCTTCGATTATTGGAATGAACTTTGCTGGTGAAATAGGACCTAAAATACTACTGTTCCATCTAACCAATGACTCAAGATCTGTTATTTTATTTTTCTTTGTAGAATAAATAGGCTGATAATAGGCACATATTTCATTTTGCCTCATTGCATTATAAACATTGTTAACCACCTTTGTTTTTTCAACTATTCTCTCCTCAAGCTCTTTAGTAAACTTAATTATAAGTGATCTTGATATATTTTTTGCCTCGTGTAGTGCAATATCTGCCTTTCTTACAGCCTCTAAAACAGATTCATTTTTAAAGGGCTTATATAAACCAGCACTTAATGATATTGATACCTTTATATCATTCACATATAAACTCTGTTTCATTTCTTCTTTAATCTCATCAAGTATATTTAAGGCAAAATCTTCGTCTACTTTTTCAAAAATTATTACAAAATCATCACCAGAATATCTATATATGTTTCCAATCCCCTGTAGTTTATACTCCATATATTCTGAAAACCTTTTGAGCAGCAAATCTCCAAACAAATGTCCATAGGTATCATTGATTAATTTAAAATTATCTATATCCACGTATACTATAATATTATCTTCTCGACATTTTTTATATATTAAGGCTGTTCTATTAAAAAGGTTAGTTACGCTATCTAATACATCTGCGGTTTTTAAAATTTTTACCTTTTTTTTAAACCCCATAGCTGCCTCCTATAAAATAAATCATTTGACATTTTATAACTCATATGTATTCTTTAAAATAAAATATAACATA
>JAOAAJ010000074.1 GCA_026418935.1 Caloramator sp.
TCATTATTTTTTAAATATAAACTACCATTTATATTAAGATACCCAAATCCCATAAAATCACCACTCTATTTCTACTACTTTATTATTCTCCAATGATTTTTTAACATCTATTATTCTTTGATTAGATGAACCCACAAAGGATTTTTTTAAAGTTTTCTTTTCCTGTATAAAAGGTCCGTCAATTAATACATCTATATTTTTCAAAAGTTCTTTCTTATCCTTCTGATTTATAATATCCTCAAATACATACCCTGTATAGCATATAATATTTATATTTTTTTCCTTTAACATTTTAGCTAAAATTGAAAACTTGTCTGCTTGAATTAAAGGGTCACCACCAGAAAATGTGACTCCATCAATAAATTTATTTTTTACTATATCGTTATATAAATATTCTAAATCTACTTCATATCCTCCATCTAATGGATGAGTATCTTTATTATGACACCCTCTACAATTATGTATACATCCTTGAGAAAATATCACATACCTTATTCCAGGCCCATCCACTAAACTTTCTCTATTTATACCTGCTATTCTTAATTTCATAGTATCACCACTTCCATTATAATATACTACTAAAAATTTAGCATGCCTTTATATTAAAAGCATGCTAAATTTATGTTAAATTTAAATATGTTTCACCCTCATCTCAAGTTCCTTTAATTTTGCATCATTAAATCTATCTGTTGTTGATAAATAACCTGTTATTCTTCTTATCCTTCTTATATCATTTCCTTGACATACAGGACATTCGTCCTCATTTATTACTCCCCTAAATCCACATATTCTACACTCATCAATTGGGAAGTTTACCCCTGCATATCCTATGTCACATTCCTTCATCCATTTAATTATCTTTTCAAAGGCATCTAAGTTGTGTTCAAATGTAGAAGGCAGTTCTACATATGATATATGTCCACCATTACATAGTCTGTGAAACTTCCCTTCAATTCTTATCTTTTCAAACATACTTATTTCATAGTAAACAGGTATATGGTATGAGTTTGTATAGTAATCCTTATCTGTAACACCTTTTATTAAACCATACTTTTCTCTATCCTTAGGAACAAAACGCCCTGAAGTTCCCTCTGCTGGTGTTGCATAGGCAACAAAATTTAATCCTGTTTCTTCACTTGTTCTATCACAATAATCTCTTAAATGCTTAACTATTCTTAATCCTAAATCTAATGCTTCCTCATCTTCTCCATGATGTTTTCCAATAAGTGCAATTAAAGTTTCTGCAAGACCTATAAATCCTATACCTAAAGTACCATTTTTAATTGCTTCTAATATTTCATCATCATCCTTTAAGTTTTCTGAACCCATATAAAGCTTTTGACCCATTAAGAATGGTAAATCCTTCACCTTAAGCTTAGCTAAAATATTAAATCTATGAAGAAGCTGTTCCTTACAAAGTTCAAGTATATTATCAAATTCCTTAAAGAAACCATCTATATTACCATAGCCTGCCTTAAGAGCTAATCTTGGAAGATTTATTGTAACAGGTGCGATATTTCCTCTACCTGCTGATATTTCAAGACCATTTCTATTTTGAATAGTTCTTGTTCTACAACCCATATAGGATATTTCATCACCATATTTTTTATTAAAGCTTGAATCCATGAAGCTAAAGGTTGGATTCATTCTATGGGAAGCAACCTTTATTGCCAATTTAAATAAATCATAGTTAGGGTCACCTTCATTAAGGTTAACTCCCTCTTTAACTCTAAATACTAAATTAGGAAATATTGGACTTTCTCCTTTTCCTAATCCCTTATCAAACACCTCTAAAACTGCTCTAATAACCAATCTACCTTCTTCTGATGTATCCGTTCCAAGGTTTATTGAACTAAATGGCACTTGTGCACCTGCTCTTGAATGCATGCTATTTAGGTTATAAATTAGAGCCTCCATTGCTTGAAAAATTTCTTCATATGATGGTTTCTCCTTAAGATTCCTTATAACCTCCGCCATTGACTTATCAAAATGTGGGAAGCTTTGTCCTCCATACATATCATTTTGATTGCTCTGAAGAATTATTGCTGCCTGTGCAGTTGCAGATGAAATTCTCTTTGGAGGTCTAATATAACCATATCCTGTATTAAAACCATTTAATAAAAGTTTAGTTAAATCTATTTGAAGGCAATTTAATGTTTTACCATAGAAGTCCAAATCATGTATATGTATGTCACAATTTACATGAGCCTTTGCAATGTGGGATGGAATAACATTAGATAAATAATATTGTTTGCTTGCTGCTGATGCTATTTGAAGCATTTTAGCAGATGGAGAATTTCCTATATTTGCATTTTCTCTGCTTGTTTCAACTAATATTTCTCTAACAATATCCATAAGTTCTGTCTTTGCTTCTCTATATCTTGTTCTTTTTGCTCTATATAGGATATATGCCTTTGCAGTCTTAGCATGTCCATCTTCAATTAAAACCTTCTCCACACAGTCTTGTACAAATTCAACTGTAGGAATTTCATCTTGTGGCAAAACAGAAGCCATATAATTTAATACCTTATCTGCAATGCTATCAGCCATTGCAAAGTCTGAACCACCAACCTCTCTTGCAGCCATAAAAATAGCCCTTGAAATCTTTTCTTTACTAAAGTTTACTATTCTTCCGTCTCTTTTTCTTATTTGGCTAAACATTGTAACACCCCTTCTATTTTTCCTGAAGTAATTTTTGAAGCTCTTGTAAAAATGTATTTATATCTTTAAACTGTCTATAGACAGATGCAAACCTTACATAGGCAACATCATCTAAATTTTTTAATCTTTCCATAACAAGTTCACCAATGAAACTGCTTTCTATTTCCTGTTCCATTGAATTAAACACTATTCTTTCAATATCATCTGCTATAGCCTCAATACTTGTTATTGAAACTGGCCTCTTTTCACATGATTTTAATATGCCATTTAATATCTTCCTCTTATCAAAGGGTTCACGCGTTCCATCCCTTTTAACAACGTAGATTGGCATATCCTCAATTATTTCATATGTAGTGAATCTTTTTTGACAGCTAAGACACTCTCTACGCCTTCTAATAGAAGAATGGTCTTCATTATGTCTTGAATCTAAAACCTTTGTTTCGATATGATTGCAGAAGGGACACCTCATCTAATCACTCCAGACATCAATATTTAGTATACTTTGATAATTATATTCACTATATATAGTTTTGTCTACTACTGAAAAAATTATTATGTTAGATAAGAGGTGTATAAATACCTTTTACTAATCATATCTTAATATTTCTCCATTTCGTATAATCACTTGCCTGTTGAAAATTCATCTTGTCTTTCTATTAATATAACATCTATACCCAATGTCTTTATAGAACTCCAAGGAATTATTATTTCTTCCTTTTTCTTAAAAATTGAAAAAATACCTCCTTCAGGTGGAAGAACAATACTCTCTATTCTGTTAAAACCATCATCAAATATAATATCGCTAATAAAACCAAGTTTTTTACCGCTTACTACATCAATAACCTCCATCTGCCTTAGCTGAGATAGAGTAATAAACTTATCATCTTTATTTTTCATAAATATCAACCCCCTAAAAAATTATATTCTTCAAGCAGATTAATAATTCAT
>JAOAAJ010000110.1 GCA_026418935.1 Caloramator sp.
ATCTTGAATCAACTCTATACTTTTTATTTAAATCCACCAAAACAGCATCCCCATCAAAGCCTACATCTATCTGTCCTTTGTTAAATCCCATAAGCTTTGCTGGATTTTTAGACATTAGCTTACTTAAGGTTTTTAGGTCAATATGGCCCTCTTTTACAAGATATGTGTAGCATACTGAAAAGGCAGTCTCAAGCCCTGAAATCCCAGGTGCACCCTTTTCCTTATCTTCCTTTGTATGAGGTGCATGATCAGTTGCAATTACGTCAACATATCCATTCTTTATTGCATAAATTAATCTATCTACATCCTCCTTTTTTCTAATTGGAGGGTTAACTTTATAATCATTATCGAATAGAGCTATATGGTGGGGCGTAACCTCACAGGTAACATTTACACCCTCCTTTTTTGCCCTAATTATTTCGTTTATCGATTCCTTGGTGCTAACGTGGGCAACGTGAAGGGATGCTCCTGTAAATTTTGCAAGGGATATATCTCGGATTGTCATAATGTTTTCAGACAACCTTGTATCAACCTTTGAAATATCCTCATCCTCTGCGTGGGAAATTACAGTTACCCCCATCTTTTTTGCCTTCATCATAGCATCCAGCATAACCTTGCTTCTTAGTACTCCCTTTCCATCATCTGATATAAATCTTGTTGGAAATTTCAATTCATCAAGATGTGAAATATCCGTTCCTTCCATATTTCTTGTAATTGTAACGGTTTGATGAATATCAATTAGATTTACCTCTTTAGATTTTGATATGACGTATTCTAAAATACTACTATTTGAACAAGGTGGATTTGTATTTCCCATTAAATTTACCCCAGTATATCCTCCCTTTACAGCTGCTAAACTTCCTGTTAATATGTCTTCCTTATAGGTAAACCCTGGATCTCTAAAATGGCAGTGCATATCCACAAAGGAGGGAAGAAGCACAAGGCCCTTCCCATCAATAATGCTGCACTCCATATTAATACCTAATCCTACTTCCTTTATTATTCCATTTTCTATATAAACATCTAATATTTCATCCCTGTTTAAATCAACAACCCTTGCGTTTTTAATTAAAATATTCATATTACACCTCCATATTTGAATAGGCCTCATCACAGTATAAACATCTATATTCGCCTCTTTCACCATCAACAAGATAAAATATATGTTTTATATTAGGCTCTATGGAGGTTACACATCTTGGGTTTTTACACTTTATAATATCAACAACCTCTTCTGGCAAAGTAAGCTTTATCTTCTTTGTTATAACTTCATCTTCAATTATGTTTATTGTTATATTTGAGTCTATTAACCCTAAAACCTCATAGTTTAAATCAATTATATTCTCAATTTTTATAATATCCTTTCTTCCAAGCTTACTACTTTCTGCATTTTTTATAAGTGCTACATTGTAATCTGCCTTATCAAGTCCTAAATATTTAAATATGTGTATTCCAAGACCAGCCTTTATATGGTCTATTACAATTCCATTTTTAATACTATCTATATTAAGCATTTTCTTCCACCCCCAAAAGTTTCATAATAAGTGCCATTCTAACGTACATTCCGTACTTTGCCTGTTTAAAATAGCAGGCTCTTTTATCTTCATCTACTTCATAGTCAATCTCATTTACCCTTGGAAGTGGATGCATAATAATCATATCTTCCTTTGCCCTATTTACCTTTTCCATATCAAGTATATAGCTGTCCTTAAGCCTTAAATATTCCTCTTCATTAAAGAACCTCTCTCTTTGGATGCGTGTCATATATAGTATATCAAGTTCTCCTATAACCTCTTCTAACTTTTCAACCTCTACATACTCGATATTGTTTTTTTCTAACACTTCTTTTCGTATATAATCTGGTACTCTTAATTCCTTTGGGGATATTAAAATGAACCTGTTGTTTTCATATCTTGACATGGCCTTAATTAAGGAATGAACGGTTCTACCAAACTTCAAATCTCCACACAGACCAATTGTAAGATTTGAAAATTGGCCCTTTAGACATTTTATTGTAAGAAGATCTGTTAATGTTTGAGTTGGATGTTGATGTCCTCCATCACCTGCATTTATAACAGGAATAGATGAGTACATTGAAGCAAGTTTTGGTGCGCCCTCTTTAGGATGTCTCATAACAGCGATATCTGCATAACAGGATATGGTTCTTATTGTGTCTCTTATGCTCTCTCCCTTTGCAACTGAAGACGAGTTTGGTTCTGAAAAGCCTATTACACTTCCACCAAGCCTTAACATTGCAGCTTCA
>JAOAAJ010000042.1 GCA_026418935.1 Caloramator sp.
ACCTCCTACCATACAAAGTCTTGTTCTTTGGGCATAAGCACCAACAATTAACCCAACAACAAGTGCCAATAAAATTGGAGCGTGCTGTGAACCTGGCCCCTTTTGACTAAACATTAAAACTGCTGAACCAGAAATTAATAATATAAATAGTGCTATATTTATCAATGGAAATATAAATCCTTCTGCCTTGTTTAGATTGTAGGTTCTTTTTAATGTAAATCCCTTGTTTAAAAATAATATTCCTAAACCTATTCCTACTGTAAACCCTATTATTCCAAATATTGCATTTAGATCTCCACCTGCAAGTCTTAAAACCATTCTTAGTGGACAACCTAAAAACATTAAGGCTCCAACCATAACTATAAAACCTAATACAAATCTTGTAAGAGGTGATGAGCCTCCTCTTGATTGAAACTCCTTTTTACCATAGGACATTAGAAAAGCACCAAGTACTATACCTATTATTTCAGGTCTAACATATTGAACAACTTCTGCCCTATGTAAACCAAGACCTCCCACTGTATCTCTTATAAAGCAGGCAATGCAAATACCCATATTAACTGGGTTTCCATACTTTACAAGAAGAACTGACAATATACCCACAATAAAACCATTAATAATAATTGATTTTTTAGAACCCATATAAATCCCCCTTTTTTCTGAATTTTCTACTATAAGTATAATTTATTTGTACACAGATTGTTAAATAGATAATTTTTATGGATAACTATTTTTTATTAAATTTACCTATAAATGTAAAGGTGCTGTGAAGCGTTAATACATTAAATTTTCACAGCACCTTTATATTTAATTGTGTTTAATTCCATATTATGGTTCAATTCACCTTTCACCTATGTGGCAATATTTATCTATTGCGTAGGCGGCTTTTTTACCTGCCTCCATTGCAAGTATTACAGTTGCAGCCCCCGTTACTGCATCTCCACCTGCATATACTCCCTCCATAGTTGTTTTTCCTGTTTCCTCTTCAACTATTATGCATTTTCTATTGTTTATTTTTATTTCGCTTGTTGTATAGGTAATTATTGGATTTGGTACAGTTCCTATTGCCATAATTACCGTATCAAATTCTTCAATATAATCTGATCCCTCAATTTCAACAGGTGTTCTTCGTCCTGTCTCAACGGCATCCCTAAGTTCCATTTTTCTAAGTACCATTCCCTTTACCCAACCTTTGTCATCCTTAAGTATCTCAACTGGATTTGTTAAAACATCAAATATTATTCCTTCTTCCTTTGCGTGATGCACTTCCTCTAATCTTGCTGGCATTTCCTCCTCTGTTCTCCTATATATAATATGAACCTCTGCACCAAGCCTTACTGCTGTTCTTGCAGCATCCATCGCAACGTTTCCTCCACCAACTACTGCTACTTTTTTGCCTATCTTAAGTGGTGTATCATACTCATCTATAAAGGCTCTCATTAGATTTACCCTTGTTAAAAATTCATTGGCAGAGAAAACACCATTTGCATTTTCACCCTTTATTCCCATAAACTTTGGAAGTCCAGCTCCTGTTCCAATAAATATAGCATCATAGCCCATTTCATCCATTAGCTGATTTATCGTCACTGTTCTTCCAACAATTACATTAGTCTTTATTTGAACACCTAATTTTATTAAATTCTCTATTTCTCTTTTTACTATTTTATCCTTTGGAAGCCTAAATTCAGGAATTCCGTAAACTAAAACTCCTCCTGCTTCGTGAAGTGCCTCAAATACAGTAACTTGATAGCCTAAATTCGCAAGAGTTGATGCACAGGACAATCCTGCTGGTCCACTTCCAACAACAGCAACCTTCTTACCATTAGTAGGCCTTCTCTCTACCACATCTAAATTATTCTCTAATACATAATCTCCTATAAACCTTTCTAACTTTCCTATTGCAACTGCTTGTCCTTTATTTTTAAGAACACATCCACCTTCACACTGTATTTCCTGTGGGCATACTCTTCCACAAATAGCAGGAAGATTGTTATACCTGAATATAACATCTGCTGCCTCTTTAAACTCTCCCTTTTTTATGTTATCTATAAACTTTGGTATGTCAATTCCAACAGGACACCTCTTTACACAATTAGCATTTTTACAGTTTAAACACCTTGAGGCCTCCTTAATTGCCTCCTCTACACTATAACCTAAACAAACTTCATCAAAGTTTTTTATTCTCTCCATAGCGTTTAATTCTCTAACAGGAACTCTTTGCATAGATAAACCCTCCATTAAAAACAGCTACATTCTCTGCTATGATGTAATCTTCTTACTTCCTCATCCTTAAACATATTCTGTCTATTTATTGCCTCATCAAAATCTACTAAATGTCCATCAAATTCTGGCCCATCTGTACAGGTAAATTTAGTTTGACCTCCAACGGTTACTCTACAAGCACCACACATACCTGTACCATCAACCATTATTGAGTTTAAACTAACTGTTGTTTTTATACTATATTCCTTTGTAAGAAGACAAACAAATTTCATCATTATCATTGGACCTATTGCTACAACATCATCATATCTATTACTCTCATCAAATAACTTTTTCATAAAATCAGTAACTCTGCCCTTAAAGCCTAAGCTTCCATCATCAGTACATATATATACTCTACACCCTAACTTTTCTATTTCATCCTTTAATATAACCAATTCTTTATTTCTTGCACCAATAACTACATCACAGTCTATTCCCTTTTCTCTTAAATACTTAACTTGTGGGTACACTGGTGCTGTACCTACTCCCCCTGCTACAAATAAAAACCTTTTTTGTCTTAGTTCTTCATTATTTAAATTAACAAATTCTGATGGATTTCCAAGTGGTCCTGCAAAATCTAATAAAAACTCTCCTTCATTTAATTTTGACATTTTAATTGTAGAAGCACCAACCACCTGAAATACTATTGTAACTGTGCCTAATTGCTTATCAAAATCACATATAGTAAGAGGAACTCTTTCTCCCTTTTCATCTATTCTAACAATAACAAACTGACCTGGTTTTGCAGACTTTGCAACCATTGGAGCCTTTACTTCAAACATTATTATATTTTCTGCTAAGGTCTTCTTCTTTAAAATCTTATACATTTATATACCTCCAATTAATGCAATGTTATTTTGTATTAACTTCATTTTTGGCTTTAGACATATAATTATATATTATTTAAATAAAAGGTTAAAATCAAGTTATACAGGGTAAATATTTTTTGATTATCAAAGTATTTTTGTGTACTTATTTATTTATACGCAATATTTTAAGGTTAATCATTCAAAATTAAGGACAGGCATCTTAATACCTGTCCTTAATTTCAACTTCTTTATATATAATCTCAAATATCTCCTTAATAATTTCATCATCTATACTTACCCCATTCCATATCTTTTGTGCTTTAACAGCCTGTGCTATTAGCATATATAACCCATTAACAGCCTTAAGTCCCATTTCCTCTGCCATTTTTAAAAATAATGTTTTTGTTGGATTGTAAATTAAATCAATTGCTACACTATAATTTTGAAGTATATCTTTGTCAACTGGTGAAAAATTAATATTTGGATACATTCCAACTGGGGTACAGTTTATTATATAGTCTAAATTACGAAGGTTATGTAGCTCACCATATTCAATGCATTTTATCCCTTTAAATTTATCCTCTGCACCTACTTTATCTCTGCTTACTAAAACTATTTCACCTATTCCATTATCTAAAAGAGAGCTTATTACTGCCTTTGAAGCCCCTCCACTTCCTAATACTACAGCACCCCTATTTTTTATTTCAATATTATAAACATCAAGCATAGCTTTAAAACCAAAGTAGTCTGTATTGTATCCTATCATTAGATTATCCTTGAGATCTATTGTATTAACAGCACCTATCTTTTTGGCCTCATCCGATATATCATCTAAAAACTCCATTATCTCAAGCTTATATGGAATTGTAACATTTAATCCTTTTACTTTGTTCTTAAGTTCACTTATTTTTTCCTTTAATCTGCCTCTTTCAATTTCAAATAAAATGTATTCACCCTCAATATTTAGTCTTTTTAATATCTCATTATGAATAATAGGAGAGTAACTATGGGAAAGTTTCTCTCCTATTAAGCCATATACGCCTTTTATACCATCCATAAATATCCATCCTTTTCAATAAGTAAGTCTAAAATACCTATTGCCGCTACAGCCTCAACTACAGGAACTGCACGTGGCACAATACAAGCATCGTGTCTTCCTTCAACCTTTAATTTTACATTTTGCATTAAATCAATATCCACCGTATCCTGTTCCTTTAATATTGATGGAGTAGGCTTTATAGCAACCCTAAAAACTATAGGCATTCCATTTGTTATTCCACCTAAAATTCCACCGTTGTTATTTTTTTTTGTTTTTATTTTTCCCTTATCTATAATAAACTCATCATTTGCCTCTGAACCTGTCATTTTTGTTATATTAAAACCTTCTCCAAACTCTACGCCCTTAACTGCTGGTATTGAAAAAAGTAATTGGGATAATTTTGACTCAACCGAATCAAAAAAAGGAGAACCAACACCAGCTTCTACGTTTATTATTGCTGCTTCAATTATTCCACCTAACGAATCTCCCTTTTCCTTTGCATCTAATATTGCATCCTTCATTTTTTGTATAACGCCATCATCTAAAACAGCAAATTCCTTATTATAAAGTGCCTCTATTGTTTCTTTATATATATTACAATAGTCAAAACTACTATCCTCTATATCCTTTATACTCTTTATATGTGCACCTATTACTATCCCCTTCTTTTTTAATACCGTTTTTGCTATTGCACCAACAAAAACAAGTGGAGCTGTTAGCCTACCTGAAAAATGTCCACCACCTCTATAATCATTGAAACCATTGTATTTTATAAATCCCGTATAATCTGCGTGTCCAGGTCTTAATATATTCTTTATCTTATCATAATCCCTTGAATGCTTGTTTTCATTTAAAATGATACTACAAAGAGGTGTTCCTGTTGTCCTTCCATTAAAAAAGCCACTTAATATTTTGATTTCATCCATCTCTTTTCTTGGAGTAGATACGCTGCTTCTACCCGGTGCTCTTCTTGACATTTCTCTTTTTATAAAATCAAAATCAAGCTCTAATCCTGCAGGAAGACCATCTATTACAACTCCTATTGCTTCTCCGTGTGACTCCCCAAACAAAGAAATTTTTATATTTTTTCCCCACATACTACTCATACACTTCACCACCTAATTTTTTAAAGTGGTCAAAAAAGTTTGGATAGGATTTTTTAACAGCATCATAATTTTGTATTATCACAGGTTCTCTACATCTAATTGAAGCAACTGCAAGTGCCATAACTATTCGGTGGTCATTCCAGCTATCTACAACACCACCATCTAATTTTTCCTTTCCTTTTATAAAAAGTCCATCCTCAAATTCTACAACATCTGCACCTAATTTATTAAGTTCTGTTGCAATTGCCTTTAACCTGTCTGACTCCTTTATTCTCAATCTTTTTGCATTTACTATCCTTGTTGTTCCCCTACTTAAGGCTGCAAGTGATGCGATTATTGGAGTTAAATCTGGACACTGGGATACATCAATTTCTACCCCTTCTGTTATAGAATTTTGAGTAGTTAAAAAGTCTCCATCAACTATTATCTTTCCCTTCATTTTCCTTATAATATCTACTATTACCCTATCACCCTGAAGTGAATTTGCATTTAAACCACTGCATTTAATTTCTTCACCTAAAAGCCCTGCCACCAACCAAAAGGCCGCCTGTGAATAGTCTCCCTCAACTCTATAATCTGTAGGTATATATCTTTGACCTCCTTTAATATAAAACTCTCTATAGTCATCATTTACTATATCTATTCCAAAACCTTTTAAAACATCTAAAGTCAAATCCACATACCCCTTAGATTCAAGATGAGTTGTCAAAACTATTTTAGAATCTTCATCAAGAAGAGGAAGTGCAAACATAAGGCCTGAAATAAACTGTGAGCTTATATTCCCTGCAACTTCATAAATTCCACTCTTTAAAGTTCCTTTTATAGTAAGGGGAAGCCTTCCACTATCATTTTTATATTTTATACCCTTCTCTTGAAATATCTTATAGTAAACATCAAGGGGTCTTTCAACTAATTTACCTCGACCAGTAAAGGTAACCTCACTATACTGTAAAAGAGAAACAGGGATTAAGAATCTCAAAGTTGACCCTGACTCCCTGCAATCTATTTCCTTCTCTATTAAATTAAGTTTTTCTCTACCTTTAATCAAAAGAGTGCTACCTTCACCTTTATTATCTATATCATATGTAACTCCAAAGGCCTTCACCGCCTCAAGTGTTGCTGTAATATCCTCTGAAAATATAATGTTTTCTACTCTACTTATTCCATCTGTCAAAGACGCACATATTATTGCTCTATGGCTTATGCTTTTAGAGGAGGGGATTTCTACACACCCCTTTAAACTTCTTGGTATTATTTTTATACTCTTCACCAAATTCACCTCAAACTTTAATATCTTACTCCCTTTATTCCAGAACCTATTTCCTTTGACATCTTAATTATGTTTTTATGATACTCTATTCCTCCATCAACCCTATTTTCCTTTAAAAGAAGAGCTGCATCTAAATCAACCTTTTTTATTCCAAGCCTGCCACAGGCAAGGGATGCCGCAAAGGTAATGCCTACACTACTCTCCATCATACTACCTATCATACAATCAACACCATAGGCTTCTGCTATAGATAATATTTTTTGTGCATTATATAGCCCACCGCACTTCATAAGCTTTATATTCAATATATCACAGGCTCTATTTGATAGAAGCCTTACTGCATCCTGAAGTGAAAATAAAGATTCATCTGCCATAATAGGTATGTATGTATTGTCGGTTACATACTTCAAACCCTCTATATCATAATAGGGTACTGGCTGTTCAATTAGCTCTATATCAAGTCCCATATCCTCCATTTTTCTAATCGTTCTAACTGCCTCTTTTGCACTCCACCCTTGATTTGCATCAAGTCTTATCTTTATGTGCTTTGGAACTGCATCTCTTATAGCCTTAACCCTTTTTATATCAAGTTCACTATCAATTCCAACCTTAATCTTTAGAGTATTAAATCCTCTTCCTACATACTCCTTTGAATCCTCTGCCATATCCTTTGGTTCTTTAACACTTACTGTTATATCTGTTTCAACTTCTGACCTTGCACCACCTAAAATAATATTTAAAGGTTTTTTGCACATCTTTGCAAATAAATCATAAACTGCCATATCAACTGCAGCCTTTGCACTTGTGTTTTTGATAAGACATTTATTTATTCTATGCATTATATTTTCTATCTCTTCAATATCCATTCCCTTTATAGCGGGAAATATATAATTAAATACAGCATCCTTTATGTTCCCCTCTAAATCACCTGTTATAACAGGTGTTGAGGCTGCTTCACCATATCCTACACTACCATCATCTGTATAAAGCTCTAATATGTAAGTTTTTAGCGTTGTAACCTCTCTTAAGGCTGTTTTAAAGGGTTTTTCTAAAGCTACCTCAAGCGTTTTTATATCTACTCCACTTATTTTCATTTTATCCCCTCCAAATTTAATTTTTATCTAAATCGTACTTCCACATAATATAGGCATCTTCTCCTGTATCTTGATAATATCCCTTTCTTGTTGCAACACAAACAAAACCTTTTTTCTTATACAGATTAATTGCAGGTATATTTGATACCCTAACTTCAAGTGTCATAGCATTTATACTTCTTTTTTTTGCCTCATCAATCAAAACATCTACTAATTTTTCGCCAAGTTTAGATCCTCTAAACTCTGGATGAACTGCTATGTTTGTGATATGACCTTCATCAATCATACACCACATACCAGCATATCCTATTATCTTTTCTTTGTATTTTAAAACCTTATATACTGCACAGCTATTTCTTGTAAGTTCAGTGTAAAAGGCCTCTTTACTCCATGGAGTTTTAAAACTTAAAACTTCAACCTCATAAACCCCATCTACATCTTCCATTTTCATATCATCTATAATATAATCATTCAATCTTCTCACCTGTCCTCTTTTCATATTCCCTTTCTGCTTGAGACTTTCTAATATATAAAGGACTGAAGGTATAAATATCTGAAACTTCTCCTTTATTATATTTTTTAAGTGCAATCTCTCCTATGCTTGATGCCCTTGGAAGCATATTATTTTGTGTTGAAAAAAGGGCCCTATCCTTTAATCTATCCTTGATTTTTCCACTATGTATTGAAACTGCATCACCACAGAATAAAATTTTGTTGTATATTTCAAGCTTTTCAAATAGTTCATCTATATGCAGTGCATCTATCTGCATTATATTATTAAGTTCTCCATCTTTAAACTCATAAAGTGCAGTATATACATTATCCCTTAATGCATCCATAATAGGACAGATTACACCATCAAAATGCCCCTGCTGATATGCCATTGCTTCAAGGCTTGAAACTGTTATAAAGGTTTTATTTGAACCTTGAACCATTCCCTTTGCTGCTGCAACACCTATTCTAAGTCCTGTAAAGGAGCCTGGTCCTCCTGATACAGCAATTATATCAATATCCTTTAGGTTGTTTTCTGTAATCTCAAGTAACCTCTCTATCATTGGAAATAGAATTACAGAATGTTGCATCTTATGGTTAAGATATATTTCACCCTCAACCTTTTCATCAGATACAATAGCCACAGTTGCAACGCTTGATGACGTATCCATTGCTAAAACCTTCATTATATTTCACCTTCCAATCCACTTATTTGTACTTCTCTAACATTATCTTCTAACTTTTTAATGTATATATATTTTTTATCCTTTGGAAGGAGCTCATCTACCATATCTCCCCATTCAACAACACAAACTCCATCTCCATACAGATATTCATCAAAGCCTATTTCGTACATTTCATATATATCATCAATTCTATATACATCAAAATGGTAAAATGGAAGTCTTCCCGTATATTCATTTACAATTGTAAAGGTAGGGCTTGTGATATAATCATCCACACCAAGTCCTGCTGCTATTCCCTTTGTAAGATTAGTTTTTCCTGCACCTAAGTCACCATTTAAGGAGATTACATCTCCCTTTTTAAGCATTGTACCTATTTTATATCCTAATTCAAAGGTTTCTCTTTCATTATTTGTGATTATAGTCTTCATCTATTACACCAACCTCACAAGTATTTATTTTGGCATAAATCTATTTTATACCATAAATGTGAAATCATCAATTAGAAAGCAAAAAGTTGCCCTTGGGCAACTTTTTTAGATTTTGTATATATTTATATCCTGTGAAAATTGTTCTGTAATCTTTTTAAAGTCTGAAATGCTGTCTATAAGCTTTTTAATCTCTTCTGTATAAGTTTGAACGTTTGCTGCAACCTCCTCTGATGATGCAGAGTTCTCCTCTGCAATAGCTGCAAGAGATTCAATCTTTTCATAAACTTTAATTATAGCATCTGTTTCTGCTTGAAGTTTATTTGATGTTTCAATAAGTTTGTCTGCAACCTGCTTTATAGTATCCTTTGCTTCACTACTTGAATGAACTGCTGTATTTAACTTTTTGTTTTCATCGTTTAAAACCTCAAACTGCTCTGCAACAGAGTTTACTTGAATTTCTATCTGATTAACAAAATCAAGAAGTCTGTTGTTTATATCGTCAACTGCATTTTTTGACTGTTCTGCAAGCTTTCTAACCTCATCTGCAACAACAGCAAAACCACGTCCTGCTTCTCCTGCACGTGCTGCCTCAATTGATGCATTAAGTGCAAGAAGGTTTGTCTGTGCTGCAATTTGTGAAACAAGTTCTACAACCTCTGTTATTCCCTTTGCTTGTTCCTTTATTTCAAAGCTTCTGTTCTTTACAACTTCAAAATTCTTCAATAGCTCATTTAGTTTTTGAGATGTCATATCAACATACTTAAAGCTTGTCTCTATTTTTTCAACTGCATTTTCAAGCTCTTCTTTGTTTTGCATCTCTATTTCAACAACATTTTTAATTGCCTCAACATTATCATTAAGTAGTGCAACTGATGTTTCTGTTTCTCCAGCTTGTGTCATAGCCGCCTCTGCCACCTGTTCAACAACGCCTGATATTTCATCTGATGTATATTTCATCTTATCTGCAATTGTTGTTAATGTATTACTAAACGTATTCATCTCATCAGTAATTCCTTTGAATCCCACAAAATCCTTTCTTACTACGTCTTTGTATTCATTTAATGCATCGAATATTTTTTCAAAGTAATCTCCAGTTTCAATTCTTCCATCCTCAACATATTCATGGGATTTAATTCTCTTTAGTTCATTTACTATCCTATACAATGGTCTATTTATAAGCTTCGTACCTAAAAGAGTTGCTACTATGGCATATACGAAGGACGCATAAAGCGCAACTTCCTTTGAAACTAAAAGAGTAGGTATTTCAAGTAGTGCAAATATTATAAATGAAACTATTGATGATTTTAATTCTATATCCTTAACAAAACCTAATAGCTTGTTTAATCTAAACTTTTCTGTTATATATATGTCCTTTTCAAAAGTTAATTTTAGCTCTAATGTATCTGCTGCCTTTGAAATCTCACTTATTTCAACCTTTTCTTTAAAATATTCTGCAGAACCCTCTATTAAACCTAAGAAATAATCAAACATTCCTCTTTTGGAGAAATATTTAAATACAGCTTCCCTTCTTGATATTGGTTTCATCTCTAATATTGGAGGCTTTGCACCTGGTATTCTCTTTACAACAATTACATGCACATCATACATAGACTTTAAAAAACCATAAAGGCTATCGTGCTTAAAAAAGGCTGGATAATCTTTACTAAAAGTTCTTATATTATCTCTACCTATGCTTCTCCAAAGTTCATTTATTGTTATTCCCTTTTCCTTTGATATAAAACTCATCATTGATTTTACTTTTTCATCCTGTACATCTTCTATAGGCGAAAACATTTTATCCTTATTAAAACCTATATGTTCAAGTGCTCTATCTACAACGCTATCACCGTATAATTTTCTACAGGTTTTTACCCAAGTTGATACTGCTGTTCCCTTCATATTAACACCTCCACCTAAATTGTATCAAATATTTACAACCAATTCAATTCTTTTAATAATGATTTTTTCTGCTAATTGTAGAATTAATGATTGTTTTGTTGTACAATAGTATATATCGAATAAATTATAAAAAAGTTTACGGAGGTTTTTATGGAAAGACTTGACCTTCATCAAGTTGTTGCATCCCTTGCATTTTCTGTTGATTTAGCTGAAACAAGTATTATAGCCGACACTGATTTTAAAGATTATACTGCAAATATAAACTTTTCAAAACATAAATTTCTAAACCACGCAAGAAGAGCAACCTATGTTGCCTTAAAGTTAGCAAAGAAAATAAATAAAGATGAAAAATTTTTAAGCAACGTTTTTATCTCTACTGCACTACACGATATAGGTATAAGAAAAGATATTGATTCTGCCCATTCTGACTTTGACATCATACTTGAACATTCTAAACTTGGAGAAGCACTCATACTTAGGCTCCCAATTGATAAGGAACTTGCAAGCGTTATTAAGTACCATCACGAAAATTTTAATGGTACTGGCCTTTTTAAGTTAAAGGGAGAAGATATCCCACTTATATCAAGAATTATAAGATTAGCAGACATTTTTGAAATATTATACGATGAGACAAAGTCTAACTTTATACAGAGAAATAGAATTAACGAATGGATAAATGAACATAAAAACAGTTTATTTGATCCTAAAATAGTTGAAATATATAATGAAGTACAATCTATCGATGCCTTTTGGCTTGATATTGAAAATCTTGCCTACTCAAGTCAAATACTTGATAGAATGATACCTGAAACTAAAATACCTGCAACGCTTGAGGATATTAAAAAGATTGCTGAGGTTTTTGCCTATATAATTGACCACAAAAGCCATTTTACATATACACATTCTACAAACCTTGCAAAATATATTAAAAAGGTATGCAACTATATTGGGTTTGATAAAAACAAAACACTTAAAATGGAAATTGCTGCTCTTCTTCATGATATAGGTAAGCTTTCTATACCAAATTCTATACTTGATAAGAACGGTAAACTTAATGCAGAGGAAATGCAGATAATGCGTTCCCATACCTACTACACAAGATTTATTCTTTCTAAAATAGATGGATTTGAGGAAATTGCAGAATGGGCTGCAAACCATCACGAAAAGCTAAATGGAAAAGGATATCCATTAGGCTTAAATTTAGATGAGCTATCTTTTGAATCAAGAATAATGGCAATATGTGATATATATGAAGCATTAACAGCTGATAGGCCCTACAGGGTTGGAATGAGGCCTGATGATGCATTTAAGATAATTCAAACTATGGTGGAGGCTGGTGAAGTTTGCAATAAGGCATTTAACATTGTAAAACAAGCTCTATTAGAGGGATAATATATACAAAGAGCCCCGTAAAGGATTTTTAGTTTATATCCATTTACGGGGCTTTTTAATATATACTTCAAAATTAATTACAATTATTTTAATATCGTATGCATCTTTTTATATAGTACAAAGGTTACAAGTGAAGCTATAGTACCCTTTATTAGATTAAAAGGCATAATGCAGTAAACAATTAGAGTATTTAAATCTACAACCAATTTGTTTACCTTTGAAGTTATCTGAACAACTGCCTTTATTGGAAAATGTAAAACTTTTTCGTAAAGTGGTAAGAAAACATAATAGTTTGCAACTGACGCTACAATTGCCATAACAAGTACACCTGCAATTAAAGACAAAACTGCTCCCTTTTTCGTTTTATCCCTTTTATAAAGTGCACCAGCAGTGTAAACCAAACTTGAACCTACAATAAAATTAGCAAGTTCACCAATACCTGATGTATTACCCTTTGTAATAAGATGTAGAAGATTTTTTACCGCCTCCACAACAACGCCAAATACAGGTCCAAAGGCAAAGGCTGAAAACAATGCTGGAACATCGCTTAAATCAATCTTTAAAAACTCCGGGAATAGTGGCAGTGGAAATTCAATAAACATTATCAGATAGGCTACTGCTGCTAACATTGAAATTTTTGTTAGTTTTTGTGTTTTTGACATAAAATCCTCCCCTTTCTTAATCTCAGGGCGGAGAGAAAATAAAAAACCTCTGAAATCTCCAGAGGCAAAAAAGATAAACCTTCTCCCATCCAGACTATACTGTCGGCCCCGGAATTTCACCGAGTCATGCCTTTCGGCTCGCGGGCTATACCGCCGGTCGGGAATTTCACCCTGCCCTGAAGATTTTAATATTCTTATTCTTTTATTCAATTATATAATAATTTCCAATTAAATTCAATATATTAACCACAGAATTTTTCTAAATCTAATATTTTTAAATAGCGTCTTCCTGACTCTATTATTCCATTATCTTTAAATTCATTTACGATACGGGATAATGTTTCTCTTGTCATATTTAAAAGATATGCAATTTCTTGATAATTGACATCAAGTTCCACTTCAACTTGTCCATCATCATAGTTACTATATCCATTAAAATATTCAAGTATAAAGCTTACAAAGGAGTGTCTATGGTTGCCTGAGCTTGTATATCCCTGTCTTATCATTTGCAAGTCCATACTTTTTATAATTAAACTATGAATATATGCTCTAAATTCAACATTTTCGTGTAAATAGCTTAATATCTTATCCCTATCAATAAAATATACACAGCTATTTATAGCCGCTTCATATTTAAAGGTAGACTCATCTGTAAACACAGAAAAATTAAAAAACTCCCCTGGGAACACAAAGCTACATATCATATCCCTTCCCATATAGTTGTCGTGCTTTATTGCAACTTTACCCTTTTCTAAAAAGAAAAATTTATTTTTAATATTTTCCCTTTCTATTTCTTCACCCTTTAAATATAAAACCTTCTTAAATTCACTACCAAAGATATCATAAAACTTATCTATTGTTTTTTCTATGTCATAAAAATATCGCCTATGATGTGTATTTAAAATTTTATCATAAATTTCCCTGCTCACAATCTCACTCCTTTTTGTTTACTTATTAATATATCGTAATCTATTTAAATAAATTTAGTTAATTTTTATAAAAAAATAAAGAATTATTATTTTATAATTGTTCTATTTAAAAACTAAATACCTGCTGTTTTTGCTTATTTAATATGTAAATGCCCCCCTTGATTTTTAAAATCAAGGGGGGCATCATCAATCTGAATGGACATCTAAATATATCCATCTTAATTTTTTATTCTCTACTATACACAATCTTTCCATCAATTAAAACACATTGTGTTTTTGCCATTACATCAAGTGGAAATCTATCTAACACCACTATATCTGCATCCTTTCCGACCTCTAATGAACCTACTCTATCATCAATTTTTAGTATCTTTGCAGGATTTATTGTTATTGCCTTTAGAGCCTCCATTTCATCCATACCGTGTTTTACTGCAAGGGCTGCACAAAGTGGCAGATATTGTATCGGAATAACTCCATGGTCAGTCATTATTGCAATATCTATTCCCTTCCTACTTAAAATACCTGCAGTTTCAAAGGTAAGTTCTCTAAGCTCTACCTTACTTCTCTCAGAAAGGCTTGGTCCTACTATAAGAGGATACCCCTCTTCTTTTAGTTCATCTGCAATTAGATGTCCTTCTGTACAGTGATCCAAAGTTAAATCTATATTGAATTCCTTTGCTATTCTTATTGCAGTAAACATATCATCTGCTCTATGGGCATGTACCTTTAAAGGTATTTCCCTTTTTAAAACTGGTATTAGACTTTCGTACTTCATATCAAAATCTGGCTTATCTTCTTCTTCCTCTGCATTTTCCTTTTTATTTAGATACTCCTTAGCCTTAAATAGAGTATCTCTTAAAAGAGCAGCTATTCCCATTCTTGTTGTAGGCATCTCATGCTTTTCGTGATAAGTTGATTTTGGATTTTCTCCAAAGGCTACTTTTATAGCAGCTGGACTCTTTATAATCATATTATCAATTCTTTTTCCATAGGTCTTTATTACTGCAAAGCTCCCTGAAATAACATTTGCACTTCCTGGTCCTGAACAAACACAGGTTATACCATTTTCATAAGCCTCTTTAAAGGTTTTATCCATTGGATTTATACCATCTATTGCTCTTAAATGTGGAGTTATAGGATCTGTTGCTTCATTTCCGTCTGCTCCCTCAAATCCAACTCCATCCTCCCACATTCCAAGATGGCAGTGAGCATCTATCATTCCAGGCATTATATATCCACCTTTTGCATCTATAACTTCAATATCGCCACTAAATTCCTTTTCCTCACCTACATATTTTATCTTTGAACCTTCTACAAGTACACATCCTTTTTCTATAACTTTACCTGCCATAGTCAAAACAGTACCATTTTTTATTAAAATCATTTAATAACCCCCTTATATCTTCATTGAAAGTGCTATTCTCTTTCTCTCTAAATCTACTTCTAAAACCTTAACATCTACAACTTGCCCTACCTTAACAAAGTCAGCTGGATGCTTTACATATGTTTCTGCTATCTCTGATTTATGAACAAGTCCATCTTGATGTACACCTATATCAACAAATGCACCAAAATCTGCAACATTTCTAACAGTTCCCTTTAATATCATACCAGGTTTTAAATCTTCCATCTTTAAAACATCACTTCTAAAAATAGGCTTTTCAAGTTCATCTCTTATGTCTCTTCCTGGTTTTTTAAGTTCTTTAACTATATCAAGTAAAGTAGGTATTCCTATGTTTATTTCAGATGTAATTTTTACTTCTCCATAGTTTTTTAGTCTTTCATCTATATCCTGCAGTTTATTTTGCTTAACATCATCCTTGCTGTAGCCTAATATATTTATGAGTTTTTCTGCTGCTTCATAGGATTCTGGATGAACAGCAGTATTATCAAATACATTGTCTCCATCTGTTATTCTTAAAAATCCTGCACACTGTTCAAAGGCCTTTTCTCCTAATCTCTTTACCTTTAAAAGTTCTCTTCTATTTCCAAACTTTCCGTTTTCTTCTCTATATTCTACGATGTTTTTAGCAATAGCTGCATTTATACCTGAAACATATGAAAGAAGTGATTGTGACGCTGTATTTAAATCTACTCCAACAGAGTTTACAGCATCCTCTACAACTCCGTTTAGTGCTTCTGATAGACGCTTTTGGGATACATCGTGCTGATATTGTCCAACACCTATTGATTTAGGATCTATTTTTACAAGCTCTGCAAGTGGATCCTGAAGTCTTCTTGCAATTGAAATTGCACCTCTTAGCGAAACATTTATATCTGGATCCTCCTTTGCTGCAAGTTCTGATGCTGAATAAACTGAAGCTCCAGCCTCAGATACAACAACATAGAATATCTCTTTTCCTGTCTCCTCTTTTACTTCCTTAATAAGCTCTGATAAAAAGCCCTCTGATTCACGTGATGCAGTACCATTACCTAAAGAAATAATATCAACATTATGTTTATATATTAACTCCTTAAGGGCCCTTTTACTTCCCTCAATATCATTTTGTGGCTCTGTTGGGTAAACTGTAGTAGTATCAAGCAGTTTTCCGGTTTCATCTACAACTGCTATCTTACACCCTGTTCTAAAGGCAGGGTCAAACCCTAATACAACCTTGTTTTTTACAGGAGGTTGAAGCAATAGGTTTTTTAAGTTTATTGAAAACACTTTTATTGCCTGCTCTTCTGCTTTATCAGTAAGCATATTTCTTATTTCTCTTTCAATAGAAGGAGAAATTAATCTGCTGTAGCTATCCTTTATTGCATCCTTTATGTAATTTGTCTCCTGACCTTCTCTTTTTATTATCTTCTTTTCAAGGTATAGAAGAATTTTATCAACCGGTGCCTCTATCTTAACTTGTAAAAACTCTTCCCTTTCTCCTCTATTTATTGCTAATATTCTATGGGGAACAATTTTACAAACTGCCTCACTATAGTCATAGTACATTTCGTAGGGTGAACGTTCATCCTTTGCCTTTTTAGCTACTATAACTCCTTCTTTATATGTAATATCTCTTATTGCCTTTCTAAAGTCTGCATTATCTGATATATCCTCTGCTATAATGTCAAGTGCACCTAAAATAGCATCTTCCTTTGTTAATACCTTTAATTCTTCATTTAAATACTTTTCTGCTTCTTTGTCTAAATCTCCGTCAAATTCCTGTGAAATTATTAAATTTGCAAGGGGCTCAAGTCCCTTTTCCTTTGCAATTGTTGCTCTTGTTCTCTTCTTTGGTCTAAATGGCCTATAAATATCATCTACCTCTGTTATTGTCTCTGCTGCTTCAATCTTTTCAATTATTTCATCTGTAAGCTTTCCCTGTTCATCTATCAACCTTTTTACTTCATCTTTTTTGGCTAATAGGTTTCTAAGATAAGTTAATCTTTCATAAAAATTTCTAAGTGTTGTATCGTCAAGATTTCCTGTAGCCTCTTTACGGTATCTTGCAATAAAAGGAATAGTGTTGCCTGCATCAATTAGTTCAATTGTATTTTTTGCCTGCCATTCCTTTATACTTAGTTCCTCTGACAACCTCTTAATAATATCCATTACCCATCACTCCTTAAACAAACTTTCTACATCCTTTTCCATAACAAAAACCATTAAATATTCTCCTGTTTTTGTACTAATATCACAGTGAATACTTACTACCTTTACATTTACAATATCCTCAATTATTGCCTCAAGCTTTCCTCTTAGAACATCCTCAAGCATATATCTAAATTCTTTAATTGTTTTTCTTCCCTCTGGAGATAATGCAAGTCTTTTTTCTGCTGGAGTTAAAACCTTTTTTAACCTAACAATTATCATATCCTTAAATATGTGTGCCATTGCTTCTTCAGCACCACGACCTATCTCTTCTTTTTCAAAATGTATAAGAGCATTACTTATTTTCATTTCTAAATTTCCCTTAAGAGACATAAAAATACCTCCATTTATAATTTCTCTACTATTTTATATTTACCTTCCTATAATATCAAGGGAAATTTAATTTATTTAAATATTAAAAAAGATATCAACAATTGCAATATAATTATTGCAGGTATTCCATACCTAAACTTAGGCTTTCTTGTTTTATGATGGAAAATGTGCATAGATAGATATAAACCTAAGCTTCCACCCATTAAAGCCACAATTAATAGAGTGTTCTCCTTTATTCTCCATCTTCTATATTTTGCTTTAAATTTATCTATCATAATGATTAAAATACCAAAGATATTAATGATTAATAAATAGTATTCTAAGAACATACCGCCACCTCCCAAAGTGCCACTTAGGTGAAATGTGAATAGAACCATATTATGGAATTTGATTTGTACAAGCTATACTAAGAATATACCAATAATAGTATTATACTATATTTTACTCAATATGGATTATCATTTATAAATAATGCTTGTCTAAAAATACATTTTAATACCATTTATTTTAAAGTAAGATTGGATTCAATAAGTGTTCACTAAAAGACATACATAGCCAAGCAAAATTCAAAAAAAATAAAACAAAAAGTATAACTTTCAAAAAAAATTACTTTTTAAAAATTAAGTAAAAAAATAATGTGTCCGATTAGGACACATTATTCTTCTTCAGGCATAGTTTCTTTTTTTCTGTTTTTCTTTTGTTTCTTTTCTTCTTTCTTTGCCATACTTATCACCCCTCCTCATATAAGTTAACCAAATTTTTATAATTTATACAGGTTATAATAATTTTTCTTATAAAAAAATAACGACTATCCTTTCCTTTTAGGACAGTCGTTTTGCTATATTACTTATTAAAATATCTTTCTAATAATCCCTTAAATGCTGCACCGTGTCTTGCTTCATCCTTACACATTTCGTGAACAGTATCGTGGATTGCATCAAGGTTTAATTCCTTTGCTCTCTTTGCAAGCTTTAATTTTCCTTCACATGCACCATATTCTGCTTGAACTCTCATCTCTAAGTTCTTCTTTGTGCTATCAGTTACAACTTCACCTAAAAGTTCAGCAAACTTTGCAGCATGTTCTGCTTCTTCAAATGCTATTCTCTTATATGCTTCTGCAACTTCTGGATATCCTTCTCTATCAGCTTGACGGCTCATTGCAAGGTACATACCAACTTCAGTACATTCTCCTATAAAATTCATCTTTAAACCTTCTATTATTTCTGGATCAATATCCTTTGCAACTCCTATTCTGTGTTCATCTGCCCAAACAAGCTTTCCATCCTCTTTTACTATAAACTTTTCCTTTGGAGCGTTACATTGTGGACACTTGTCTGGTGCCTCCATACCTTCGTGAACATAACCACATATTGTACATACAAACTTTTTCATATTAACATCCTCCCTTTATATAAATAATTTTTATTTCCCTTTGACATCTTAATAATAACATAAATATTTTGTTTTGACAATAGTTTTCTTTAGAAAATAATTTTCCGTAATAAAATTATTGAAAACATACAATTTTTGTTTATAATATACCATAGAGGGGTATTAAGGAGGTGACATCATGCCATTATTTACTTATAAATGTGAAATATGCGAAAACGAATTTGAGGAATTAGTAAGAAATGCAGATGAAAAGGTAGAATGCCCTAAATGTAAAAGTACACTTGTTAAGAGAAAACTTCCTACTATAAAAGTAAATGGCTCATCAAGCACACCTAAATCAAGTGGTTTCTCTTGAGCAGGTTGCTAATTTTGGCTGGAGGCCAAAAATAAAAGTAGGTGAATTTTCACCTACTTTACTATTTTTAAATAATCCTTAATATCAAATACATCCTCTTCTGTTTGATATAGTTTATGCTTTACAAACTTTACATCCTTATATGTTGTTTTTAGCATACTCATCATTGCAATATGATTTTTTGCATTTTTTGAATCTAAATCCTCTAATCTTGCCTCAAGTCTATTTTGACTTGCTCTTATTTCAGTTACATCAGATTTTATTTCTTTTACGTCTGATTCTATAGAATCCACTCTTTTTTCAATATTGTCAATTCTTATCTCGATATTATCCATACGTTTTTCGATATTATCCATACGTTTTTCGATATTATCCATACGTTTTTCGATATTATCCATTCTAATTTCAATGTTATCAATTCTCTTTTCAATATTATCAATTCTTTTATCAATATTATCTAACTTATTCAAAATCAAATTCAAAACCTGTTCCATAGATACACCTCCAAAACACCCTCAAAGATAATTTTATACTAATTATGCTTATATATCAATAAAATCTATAATACAAAATAAAACTTAACTCCACCTTCAATATTTTGAGCTCCAACCTGTCCACCGTGTAGTTCAATAATATTCTTAACTATACTTAGACCTAACCCAGTACCCCCATATCTTTTATTCCCTGATTTATCAATTTTATAAAACTTATTCCATATATTTTCCAACTCATCTTCTGGTATGTTCTCACCAGAATTTATTACTTCAAATTTTACCCTTTCATTTTCTTTATATAAATTTATATAAGCTTTTCCTGTGGAATGTCTTATTGCATTAGTTAAATAGTTAGTTATAACCTGTTCTATTCTTGTAAAATCAGCTTTTACAAAAACATCTTCTATATTTAATTTTAATTCTATACTTTTACTCCTTGTAGATTCCTCAAATTTATTAATTACCTTTTTAACTAAATCACATAAATTAAACTCCTCTATTTCAAGTTTATATTTTCCTGATTCAAGTTGTGATAAATCAAGCATATCATTAACAAGACCTGCCATTTTTTTAGTTTCATCAAGTAAAATATCTATATAATAGTCCTTATCCTTGTCTTCAAACACATCATCCTTAAAGGCCTCAAGATAACCCTGTATAAGATTGATAGGTGTTTTTAACTCGTGGGAGGTTGCTGCAATGAAATCTTTCCTCATTCTTTCAAGCTTTTTCTCCTTTTCTATATCCTCCTCAAGCTTTTTATTTGCCTCCCTTAAAGAATTAAGTGCATTCTTTAGGTTTTCTGACATCGTATTTATTGCACCAGCAAGCATTCCAAGTTCATCATCCGACCTTATTTCAATTTTTTTACTAAAATCTAAATTAGCTATCCTATCCGCTGCATCCTTTATTTCTAATATTGGTCTTGATACATTTTTGGAGTAGATTAAAGATATTATTAGAGTAACAATTATTCCTGCTACAAATAAATATATATAAAGCTCTCTTATTACCTTAGACGCCTCATTTATTGGCTGAAGCAGTGAACTACATACAATATACTCATTTTTTTCACTTAAATTATATATGGTTATAATACTGCTTATTGTAAATCTTTTATTATAATAAACCATAGATAAATATTTGTCTTTTTCAACTTTTGACAGCAAATTATCTGTATTAATCCTAAAGATTGCATCAGTAAGAATCCTTATATTCTCCTTTGCACCTTTATCTATCGCTGGATTGATCGCATATTTTACATTTCCTTCTCTATCTAAAATCAAAAACCTATAACCAAAGGCCTTGTTAATATCTACTGACTTTTCAAAGGATAACTTTAAATCACCTGTTTTTTCATATGTTTCAACAAAATTTGTTAATACATTTACTGACTCTATTTTTCTTTTATGAACATAAAACCTTTCAAAAAATATATGTTGAAATGCAAAGGATAAGACAATAAAAAAGATTAAAATTAGCGAGTTTATTAAAAACAACTTCTTTACTATACTACCTTTCATTTTTCGCATCAAATTTATATCCCACTCCTCTTATTGTTGTTATTAGATAAGATTTTTCCTTTAATTTTTCACGAATTCTCCTTATATGTGTGTCAACTGTCCTCAAATCTACATCCTTTTCTAATCCCCAAACACTATCTAAAATCTGTTCCCTCGTTAGAATTATTCCTTTATTTTTATATAAATATAATAAAAGTTCAAATTCCTTTGGTGATAAAATAACCTCTTCATTATCCAAATAGACTGAATAGGCTGCTTCATCAATTCTTAATCCATCAACAACATCAATACATAATTCATTTTTAGAATGATATACTCTTTTTATAATAGCTGTTACACTTGCTAAAACTACCTTAGGACTTAATGGCTTTGTTAAGTATACATCAACTCCAAGGGAATACCCTAAAAGTTTATCGTCATCCTCTGATTTTGCTGTTAACATAATAACTGGAACATCCGAAAATTTTCTAACTTCAATCAAAGTTTGCCATCCATCCAAAACAGGCATCATAACATCAAGTACGACAAGATGTACCTTTTCCTTTTTTAAAATATTAATAGCCTCGAAGCCATTTGAGGCCTCGAGGGTATTATAATCTTCTTTATTTAAATATGCACATATAAGCTTTCGTGTTCTTTCTTCATCGTCAACAACTAAAATAGTCTCCTTCATTTTACCACCCCTTGTTATTCATAACGAAGAGCATCTATTGGATTTAATTTTGATGCTCTGCTTGCTGGGTATATACCAAAGAATATACCTACAAAAATTGAAAATACTACAGCAAACAATACAACATTAAAGGATATATATACAGACATATTTAACATTGATTTCAAGAAATTTGCAAGTATATACCCTGAAATAACTCCAAAAACTCCTCCCATTAGACTTACTGTTGAGGATTCTATTAAAAACTGTATCATTATATCTCTTCTCTTTGCACCCATTGCTTTTCTAATACCTATTTCACGAGTTCTCTCTATAACAGCAACAAGCATTATATTCATAATACCAATTCCACCAACCAAAAGAGATATTGCTGCAATTCCCATAAGCATTAATGTCATAGACTCTGTGGTTTTTGTTGCTGTTTCAAGAAGACTTGTTTGGTCAAAAACTCTGTATTGACTTGTATCTCCTTTAAATCTATTGTTAAAATAAAGCTCTAAATAACCTCTTGCAAGCTGCGTGTCGTCTCTTGAGGTTCCCTCTATATATATAGTTCTAACCTCATCTGTTTTAAAAAGCCTCTTGGCTGTAGTTATTGGTATAATAACTCTATCATCTCCAGAGCCACCAACTGAACTTCCTTGTGATTTTAAAACACCAACGATGGTAAAATCAACACCCTGAATATTTATACTTTGTCCTATTGGATTTTGAAGAGGAAATAGTTCTATCACAATATCTTGCCCTATTACTGCAACTGTCCCCCTTGATTCAATATCATCCTTTTCTAATTTTCTTCCACTTTCTACTTCTAATTTTCTAATTCCAAAATACTCTGGAGTTGATGCTTCAACTGTAGTTGAATAGGTTTTTGTTCCACTTTTTACTATTATACCATTTTGATTTAGGAGTGGAGCAACATTTTTTATTCCTGGTTTTGTTTTAATAAGTTCAATATCCTCATCGCTTAAACCCTTTGTTCTTCTTGATGTTATATTTACTGTAATCAAATTTGTTCCGAGACTCTCTATCTGCTCCTGAACCTTCTTTTTAGTTCCTTCACCTAAACCCACAAGGGTTATAACTGATGATATTCCAATTATTATACCAAGCATAGTTAAAAAGGTTCTTATTTTATTGGAGGCAATAGAAGTAAAGGCCATTTTAAAGAGCATCAATCTTCGCATACTCCCACCTCCTTTAGATTCTCTACATAAGAATCAGAAACTATCACTCCATCCTTTACTGTTATAATTCTTTTAGCATTTAAAGCTATGTTCATATCGTGTGTAATTAAAACTATTGTATTTCCTTCTTTATTTAAATCCTTTAATATATTTAAAACTTCTAAACCAGTTTTAGAATCAAGTGCACCAGTTGGCTCATCTGCTAATATAATCTCAGGGTTTGTTACTATTGCTCTTGCTATTGCAACCCTCTGCATCTGTCCACCTGACAGCTCTGTAGGTTTATGCCTAAGGTGACTCTCTAATCCAAGTTTTTGAAGAGCAGAAATAGCTCTTTTCCTTGTTTCATTTATAGGTGTACCCATATATATTAAAGGAAGTTCAACATTTTCTAATACATTTAGCTTATTTATTAAATTGTAGGTTTGAAAAATAAAGCCTATTTTTCTATTTCTAATTTCGGCAAGCTGATTATCCTTCATATTTCCAATGCTTATTCCATCAAGATAGTATTCACCCTCTGTTAAAGTGTCTAAACATCCAATTAAATTCATAAGTGTAGATTTTCCTGCACCAGATGGTCCAACTATTGCAACAAACTCACCCTTTTCTATTTCAAGATTCACTCCATTTAATGCCCTATATTTGTTTTTACCTGTTGAGTAAACCTTTCCGACATTATTCATAATAATAACCTTTTCTTTATTATCCATCAAATCACCCCTATCTTTGTGGTGCTCCACCTGGTCCACCCATTCCTCCATCCATGCCAGGCATTCTCATATTATTATTTCTATAGTTATTTCTTATTGTATTTGAATTTGTACTTGTTGAAACCTTTACAAGTACAATATCTCCTTCCTTTAATCCCTCTACAATTTCTACAAAGCTATCATTTCTTAATCCTGTCTTTATTTCAACTAACCTTCCATTTCCTTCGTTAAATCCAAATTGCCTTCTTTGACTTCTTGTCTGTGTATTTGAACTCTGGCTATTTTGTTCAGTAGTCTGAGTATTTACATTTTGTTCTTGAAGAAGTACATATTTTTTACCGTTTATTTCTTGGAGTGCTTCAATAGGTATTAATAATGCATCCTTTTTACTTTGTGCCTCAATTTCTATACTTGCAGTCATACCAAGTTTTATTCCTTCTGGATTATTGATGGATACAACTACATCATAGCTTGTAACATTATTTTGAGTAGTTCCTATATCCGAAATCTCCTCAACTTTTCCTTCAAAGGTTTTATCCTCAAGAGCATTTATTTTTATATTTACCTTTTGACCAACACTAATTTTAGATATATCAAGTTCATCAACTGAAGTTTTTATTTTAAGTGATTTAGGATCAACTATTGTAACTACTGTTTTTCCAGATTGAACATTATCCCCATTATTAACATTTACTGCAGTTACAACACCACTAATTGGAGCTTTTATAGTCATTTCACTTTTCTGCTTCTTTAAATTTGCTAAGTTGTTTTTGGCTTCCTTTAGCTGTAGATTAATAAGTTTCTCCTCATCCTCTGATTTTGCATTACTTAATTGTAGGTTTAATTTTTCTATATTTATTTCTGCATTTGTTATTTGTGAATCTATTTGATCGTTATATACAGTTAAAAGTGTCTCTCCTTCCTTTACTGTATCCTTAACCTTTACATTTAAGTTCTTAACCTCACCACTGTTTTTAGCAACTACATCCTTTGTAGTTCCAGCAAAAACAACACCAGTTGATTTAATTTTGACTGAAATATCCTGCTTTACTACCCTCTGGGGTATGTACCTTACTGCTAATTGTGTATTATTAGCTGCTGATTTTTTTGAATAAAAATAATATACAGTAAAGGCAATGATTAAAAATAAAACAATACCAATTAAGATTTTAATACTTTTCTTCATTTTCTCTCCTCCTATCAAGTTTTAAATTCATTTTATAGATTAAAGAAGGAGTAGAATTGACAAAATTGTGAATAAATTATAAATAAAAAAGCTACTTCTTATAGGTGATTTAAATCTAAATAATAAAACAGCTTAAATCACCTAAAGAAGTAGCATCTAAATTATATTATTTTGTTCTAAAAATTCCTTATTACCTATGAGGCTTTCAAAATCACCATCATATATTATTTTGTGTTCACTTGATATTACAATAGCTTTTTTAAACACTCCCTTAAAATATTCAAAATCGTGTGTTGCACAGATTATAGTTTTACCATAATCATTTAGTGTTTTTAATAGTTCCTTTATTTTTCTTTTACTTTTAGGGTCTATTTCATTTAAAGGTTCATCTAATATTAAAACCTCTGGATTTAAAGCAAGAGTTGAAGCAATTGCAACCTTTTTCTTTTCACCACCGCTTAAAGTGTATGGAACTCTCTCCTTTAAATGTTCAATATCAAGTAATTTAAAACAGTCAAAAACTCTTTTTTCAACCTCTTCATATTTTATATCAAACTGAAAAAGCCCAAAGGCTACTTCATTAAAAACTGTTTTACAAAATAGCTGATTATCTGAATTTTGAAATACAAAGCCTACTCTTTTATGAAAAATTTTTCTTTTCTTTGCATCATTTATAAATTTATTATCAATTCTCTGTCCATCAAATATATATTCTCCCTTTTTAATATCAAGTAAACCATTTAAAAACCTAAGCAAAGTAGTTTTACCTGAACCATTTGGTCCAATTATAGCAACGCTTTCACCGTTATTTATTTTAAAGGATATATCATCTAATACTACATTTTCATTCAGCTTACAGGTTAAATTTTTTATTTCAATCATTTTATCACCTTAATTTTTAATTATTTCTATCATAGTATAAAAAATCCTAAAATAATAATTATATTTATTATACTATAAAAAAACTCAACCTTCCCAATCCTTTTATATATCTTATATTTAAACTCACCACTAAAACACCTACACTCTAAAGCTTCATCCATTTTAAAGCTCATATCAATAGAAGTTACAAATAAATTATACATTATTTGTGATAAAGTATTATATGGCTTTTTAATGTATCCAACACTCCTTATCTTTAAACTACAAAGAATTGCATATGCCCTTTCTGATAACAAGTATATAAACCTTATTGCAGAATTAAATATAAAAAGGACAATATTAGGAACTTTGATTAGTCTAAATGCTGAAATTATATTATGCCAATTTGATGTAATTGACATAATCATTGTTAATGAAATTGATATAGTTATTTTAACTATAACCAATACTGCATTTTTGTTTCCCCAAAACCAAGATGGACCTATTATTAATGAAGATACAACAAAGGCTACTAATGATATATTTAGTATCCTTAAAACATCCTTATCTTCTAAAAGAATTATAAGTAGTATTACATATGAAGCATTTAACATTATATAAAACTTATTAAAGGAAAGGGATAGAAGTATTATATTGATGAGTGTAAAATAGAGCTTAAAAGCCTCGTGTATTCTATATATACCTCTACCCTTATTGTCAAATCTCCTAATCTTTGATATAAGGCTTAATAGGGAAGAAAGAGTTTTTTCAATAAAAGATTCATTTCTAATTTTAAATTCAAACTCATCCTTTTCCTTTAACCAATCCATCATTTAATTCTCTAACCCTTTCCTTGAAAATATACCAATTAACCTAAATAAAAGCATAATCATCATGACACCTAAAATAGCAGATATAATATATCCTAATACTTCATTTACTCCTGAAACTGTGTAATCTGGCATAATAGCTTCAAAATTTAATCCCTTTTCCATTCCCTTTGGAACAAAACCTACAATTTCTTTTATCTCATCTAATCCCCACTCACCCCAAGCTGTTCCTTGAGCAATTAATCCAAGTGGTGATAAGGCTATTAATATAGCAATAAATATATATACTTTATTCATCACTTTTGTTTTTCCATCATCCTCATAAATTTTTACTAAATTAATTTGTTTTGCAGCCTTATATATAAGTAATGATACAGCACCCTCAACAACCCCTGCAACTAAAAGATGCGACAGCATCATTGCAGGTATTGCTACATTTAAACCATATGGACAGTAAAGAGGAGTCCCATCTGCTGCTTTAAAAAGGTATGGCTGTATTCCAAATTCTATCGCAGTTAAAAATGCTGCAATATTAAGTCCTATGTATGAGCCTAAAAAAACTGCTAAGTTTTCATTTTTGTCCTTGAGCCTTTTATATATATAATATCCGCTAAAGGACATAGCAAAGGCCATATTGAATATATTAGCACCTAATGATAATATGCCTCCATCTCCAAAAAATAGGGCTTGTATTGTAAGTGCAACAGCAACTGATATAAAGGCTGCATAAGGGCCAAGAAGTATAGCTATTATTACAGCTCCAACAGCGTGACCTGTTGTCCCTCCAAGCAGTGGAACATTAAACATCATAATTAAGAAGGAGTAGGCTGCTGCAACGCCTAAAAGAGACATTTTTCTTCTGTCTAATTCTTCTTTTACCTTAGCTATTGTTCTTTTAATTATTGGTATTATAGCCAAGTAAAAGGCTGTACAAGTAGATGGGCTTAAATAATTCTCTGGTATATGCATAAAATCCCTCCTTAAAATTTAATACGTTATAAGTGATATAAAAAAGGGTAGCGTTAAAAACGCTACCCTCGTGGTAACAATATTATTCTAAAAAGTTGATAATCAAACTGCCTTCGTGGCTATATTTAATTTTATCAAAAATCATAGATTACTTCAATACTTTTCCCATTAAACTTATATCATTATCATATATTCCCGTTATAAACTTCCTTCATAGAATCAAGATTAATTACACTTATTGCTCTACTTGATATTACAAACATTAGATTATCTACAAATACTGCTCTATAACCATATAATGGTTCTCTATACGCATCAGGTGAATCAGTTTTGCTATGGGTTACCTTTGCCTTAATATCCAATTTACCATTCTTAATTTGCATTAGGCAAAGCCCTGAAAATTCAAGATTAAATGAATCATCATTTTTAGTCTCATATAAATCAAAGGCATATAGGTCATATTTTCTATATTCAACAAGTGCCTTATGGTTGTAGAGGGATTCTGAGAAGGTACCCTTTCCACCAATTTCAATGCTATCCTTCTGCTTTGGATGGTTTAAATCAGATATATCAAATATTGCAACCTTCATACCCTTATTAACAACTCTTCCTTCCATTTCTCCTGTATCCATTCCAAAACCTATAATTGTATTTTCATCGTATGGGTGAAGGTAAGTGCTATAGCCTGGTATTTTTAGTAGTCCTAATATTTTAGGTTCTCTTGGATTTTTTAAATCTATTACAAATAGAGGGTCTACCTGTTTAAAGGTAACCATATAAAGTTTATCTCCTACAAACCTTGTTGAGTATATTCTTTCATCAGGTGCTATATTATTAATCTTTCCTACAACATTCATATTTTTATCTATTACAAATACATTGTTTGATGTTGAAAATTTATTATTTTCATTTATGCTCTCTGTTGTTGCTATTCTAAAGTATCCGTCATACTCATCCATTGAAAATTGATTTATTATTCTTCCCTTTACACTTGTAAACTTCTTATACTCAACCTTTTCTTCTAAATCAAATTTATATATAACTGTATTTTCATCATAGACTGAAACTGCTATGCTCTCATTTGGCTTACTTGAATCCTGCTTTATTTCTTTATAATTTACAGCAGTTTTAACAAGGTATAGACTCTCATGGGACATATACATATTTTCAAAATATCCTAAAACAACCTGATTACTTATCTTATTATTGATTAAGTCAATTGAGGATATAATTGTATAGTTTGGTTGAATGTCCTGCTTGTTATATCTAATGTTGCTTGCATCTATTTCTTTTTTAATTGCTTCTTGACCATATTCTATATAATATGGTATTAAATTGTCATTTTTATTTAATTCGCTTATATAATAGTAAAATCCTTTATTTGTTACTAAATATACCTTCCCATCCTTTAGCCTTGCCGACAATTTATTTCCTGTAATTTCGTATTGCTTAACTGGATTAACCTTTTCAATATCAGATACATCATAAACACTTATAAGTGTTGTATCTTCTCCATAGTATATTGGCATTATGCCTATTACCCTTTCTTTTAATGTTGGCTGCTGTGGATTTTCTTTATATCTATTTACACTGGACATAATAATCAAGTAATCTCTGTCACCATTTTTGTATAAAAACATATCTTGTAAGCCTATATGCCTTTTATATCCCTTAAACTCCTTTGCCTCTTTGTTACCTAATATATCTTCTCCATTTAAGTTTAAAACCTTTTTAGGTTTCTCCTCTGCTGTATATACATTTAATTCGTTTCTTTCAAAGTTTATAACATAAATATACTTTCCATCTGTTTTTATAATGTCTGCCTCATCTATTCCCTCAACCTGAACATTTGTATTTGAATGTTCTTTTGAAGCTGGTTGTGCTGATGAATCTAATGCCTTCTCTTCTTTTGCTCTTCCCCCAAAGAATCTTATTCCACCACTTTGTTCTCTTAATTTTTTGTTCATCATAGAAACAAACTCTTTTTTACTTTGAACCTGCGTAAGCTCATAGGATAAATCCTTTGCATCCTTATCCTGCCTTAAGTAGGATAAAACATAGGTGAAGGCAAAAATAGAAACTACCAAGGTCATAACTACAGCTGCCCATCTTCTCTTCATAACTATCCCTCCTTTATTTAAATCTTTACATTTTAATAGGGTTCTTCTTTTTAAGTCTTCACTTATGTATATTTCATCAAGCCTTCTTAAATCAAGCTCCCTTTTGTCATTCCTCATAGGCTAATCCCTCCTTAAGATTGCTTCTAAGTATTTCTCTTGCTCGCATAAGCCTACTTCTTATAGTCGATTCTTTAGTATTTAATATCTGTGACATATCCGCTGTTGTAAATCCTTTGTAATAGTAAAGATATACAACAACTCTATACTTTTCAGGCAGTTTCAATACTGCTTCAAGTATGTAATCCCTTTCTATTTCTTTAATCACATCATTTTCAACAGTTTCCTTTTCTTCTGTTTTAACATCCCAAAACAAAATATTTCTCTTTATCCAAGCACTTTTTAAATAATCTTTACAAGTATTTATTGCTATCCTTGTAATCCAAGTATATACATCTGAATCCTGCCTAAACTTATCTATATTCTTATATATCTTTATAAACACCTCTTGAAATAAATCCTCAGCCTGTGAATAATCCTTTGTGTATATAAAGCAGAGTCTTAAAACATCATCTCCATATTCATCAATTAAAGTCTCAATTTCTGCATTTCTATCCTGCCTACTAATCACACCTCTTCCTCCCTTCACATATTAGACGATATAAAATTAAATTATGTTGCAGTTAAATATTACTTCTATTAATTTTTTATTTTTCCTTCAAGAAAAAATAAAAAGAGGCAAAACTGCCTCTATCTTTCTACCTTCTTTATCCTTTTTTGTTCATACATCTTATCATCTGCCTTTGTCATTATGCTGTCTATATTCATTCCGTCCCTATATTCACATATACCATAACTAAAATCTATAACTATATTTTCAATAGGATTTTCTCTTAAATAATTTTTTATAAATCCAATTTTACCCTCTGCCTTATTTTCATCTGCTCCATGTAAAAGAAGTACAAATTCATCTCCACCTAACCTTGCAACCACATCTGTTTCCCTTAAGTTTCTCTTTAGAACATCTGCAAAATACTTTAATACCCTATCTCCCATTTTATGACCATAGGTATCGTTTATAGGCTTAAAATCATCTAAATCTATTAAAATAATACTAAAATTATTTCCATATCTTACTGCCCTTTTTATTTCCTTTTCGAGTATCTCTTCAAAACATCTTCTATTATATACGTCAGTTAGCTTATCAGTTCTTAAAGCGTATTTTAATTCTTCAAGTAAAATAGCATTTTTTATTGAGGCCTCAAGCTGCTTTACCAGAAATTCAATAAGTTCAATGTCCTTATTTGTGAAGGCATCAACCTTATTGAGATTATCAATATTTATTACTCCGTAAAATTCACCCTCTAAATAAATTGGTGCACTTAAAGTCGACTTAATCTCTAATGCATTCATTTCAAGAAGCATTTTATACTTTTCATTGTCTATATATTCGCTATCGAAGGAACGTGGATTTTTTATTATATCTGCAGAATTCAATCTATTTAGCTTATATAGATACAGCTCATCCTTATTAAAATTAACTTTCTTCAGTTCATCTATGTCATACCCTATTGCTGCTACATACTCCATACAATTTCTCTGTTTGTTATATACCAGTATGCTTCCCGCATCCCCCTCTTCTATAATTTTTAGTGTATCAACCAATATCTTTTTAAATAGCTTATTTACATCCTTATATGCCATTAATTCTTTTGAAATTTCAATTAGTAGATTATTAAGATCTACCTCCCTCTCATATTTTTCTCTTAGCTTAATATACTGATTGTGAAGTATCAGAAAAATAAAAATTAGTATAAGAGATAAAACTGCAAAAAAAGGTCTCAACTATATTCCCCCTAATAAAAAGTATATCACATTTGTGAAATTAACTTATAGATAACATTATTATAAATTATTTTTGATATTTTTTGAACATTTATTTTTTTATTATATATTTTCAAGTATCTTTTATTAGATAAATTCAAATAATACAACTGGAGGTGTTTTTATGACTAAAAAAGAGTTTAAAAATAATGTAACACCAGAAACATCAGAGATGTATCCAACAAATGATAGAGCTGTTGAATCCTACTGTGAAGGAGAACCCTGCACCTTTAAACACGTTGAATCTAATATAAAAAAAATTGATACAAGTGCTATGGAACCAAGCCTTAGAAAAAAGTTAAAAAAATAGGCTGCACTGCAGCCTATTTTGGGAGGATTTAATGGTGTTGGGGGATTGTTTTAATTATTATTATTAATAAATAATAATTATCTTTATAATTAAATAATAACACAACATAGTTATTTGTCAATATATGTAGAAAATTTTATATTATACAAATATAAATTTATTTAATCACACATTAACACATACATATACAGTTTTCTAACACAATAAAAAAGCAGCTTATCGCTGCTTTAAACTTCTTATCTATTGAAGTTTCTCTTTTGTTGCTTTCTTGCCTTTCTACACTCTGGGCATCTCTTTGGTTCGTTTTCAAATCCCTTTTCAGCGTAGAATTGTTGTTCTCCTTCTGTGAAGATGAACTCCTTACCGCAGTCTACACATACTAAATTCTTGTCTGCCATTTCAACATTCCTCCTAAAATATAACCTTTTTCCTTAAGACCAGGTACAACATTTCCAAGGCTATACAAGGAGAATGTTGAACTGTCTTTCGGGTACTTTATAACTATAACACATATCCTGTGTAATTGCAAGTAAAATATTTTATTTTTTCTTTGCAATCTCAATATTTACTTTTTTACCTTTTATAGTATTTTCGTTCATTATCTTCATTACTTCCTTTGCATACTCCCTTGGGACTTCAACAAATGAGAATTTGTCATATATATCTATACTTCCAATTAAATCCCCTGGTATTTTAACCTTATCTGCAAAGGCACCAACAATATCTCTTGGGGATATCTTTTGATTTTTACCAATATTGATAAATAGTCTTGTCATTTCTCTATCCTGCTCTATTTCCTGTATGTCGTCATCATATCTTTCGTCTAACTTCATGGTCATCTTTAAAAGTGCTGACGCAATATCTAATGAAGTATAGTCATCTCCTACTATCCTTTCAATTATGCCAACGTATCTTTCAAGCCCACCTTCATTTATTACCTCTTTAATGTTGTCTATTAAAGCTGAAATCTTTCTTTCCTCTACATCGTTTATTGTTGGAATCTTACCCATCTTAATCTTTGTTTTTGTATATCTTTGTATGTCCTTTAATTTATATATTTCTTTTCCTGATATAAAGGTATAGGCCTTTCCTTCTCTTCCTGCTCTTCCTGTTCTCCCTATTCTATGGACATAGTTTTCAATGTCCTGTGGAACATCATAGTTAAAAACCATCTCTACATTTTCAACATCTATACCTCTTGCTGCAACATCAGTTGCTACAAGTATTTCAATTAAACCATTTCTAAACTTTTGCATTACCTTGTCTCTCTGTATCTGTTTTAAATCTCCGTGAAGCCCATCTGCAAGATAACCTCTTGCCTGAAGGCTCATTGAAACTTCATCTACCTTCTTTTTTGTGTTACAGAATACTAAAGATAGTTTTGGATTATGTATATCTAAAAGTCTTGATAAAACTTCTATTTTATCTGCCTCTCTTACCTCTATATAAATCTGTTCAATTGTTGGAACAGTAAGTTCTTTTTGAACTATTTTAACCATCTTAGGACTCTTTTGATATTTCTGTGTTAGTTCTAAAATTGGCTTTGGCATTGTTGCAGAGAAAAGAAGTGTTTGTCTTTCTTTTGGTGCACTGCTTAATATAAATTCAATATCCTCAATAAATCCCATATTTAGCATTTCATCTGCTTCATCAAGTACAATCATCCTTAGATTGTCTAATTTAATTGTTCCTCTATTTATATGGTCAATAACTCTACCTGGCGTACCTATTACAATATTTACACCCTTATTAAGTGCCTGTATTTGTCTCTCTATAGCCTGACCTCCATATATAGGAAGTGCAAATACTCCCTTTTTAAAGGAGGATAGTTTTTTTATCTCCTCGCTTACCTGTATTGCAAGTTCTCTTGTTGGACATAAAATTAATGCTTGTATTTGTTTCTTACTTGTGTCTATTCTCTCTATAACAGGTATTGAAAAGGCAGCTGTCTTTCCAGTTCCCGTTTGAGCTTGACCTATTACATCGTGACCTTCTAATACTATAGGAATTGCTTGGCTTTGTATAGGAGTTGCCTCTTCATATCCAAGATTTGCAATAGCCTTTAAAAGTTCCTTTGAAAGATTTAGTTCATTAAAATTTAATGTTGTCATACTTTACCACCTTTTATTTAGTTTAATATATTAATATTATGTGTTATTTTCAAAAAAAGCAACTCCTATTTAAAAATTTTTATAAATCTCATTATCCTTTCAGCTGTATCCTCTATCAAAATAGAGGCATTTTTCATAGATTCTTCTAAAGAAATTGGTCCATTTGTTATTGGGAATATAGCATCTACACCATAATTATATATTTCTTCATAACCTTCTTCTAAAAGACCACAAATTACAATCACAGGTTTATTATATTTTTTAGATAATTTTGCAACTCCAAGTGGAACCTTTCCTGAAAGTGTTTGACCATCAATTTTCCCTTCACCAGTTATAACATAATCAGAATTTCTTATTACTTCATCTAATTTTAAAGTATCAATTAAAACATCTATTCCTTTTTTTAATTTACCATTTAAAAATATAAGTGCTCCTGCACCAAGTCCTCCAGCTGCCCCTCCACCTTTTATTTTACTTACATCAATTCCAAACTCCTCAAAGACAATATCTGAAAAATTAATAATTGATTTTTCTAATAAATTTAAATCCTCTTCCTTCGCTCCCTTTTGTCTTGCATATACATAGGTAGCACCATTTTCTCCATATAATGTATTTTCAACATCACAAGCCACCAAGAATTCACATTCATCTAATCTTTTATCTTTGTATTTTGCATCTATTGAAACTAAATTTAAAAGTTTAGCTCCTCCAAATCCAATGTCATTCCCATATTTATCTAAAAACTTATAACCGAGTGCCATTGCCATACCTACACCAGCATCGTTCGTTGCACTTCCACCTATTCCAAGTATAAATTTTCTATACCCCATATCAAGTGCCCTTTTTATTAATTCTCCAGTACCATATGTTGTTGTATATAAAGGATTTTTCTCAACCTTCTTAAGAAGTGGTAATCCTGAAGCTGCTGCCATTTCAATAACCACAGTTTCCCCATCACCTAATACCCCAAAGTACGAATCAATATCCCTCATCAATGGGTCCTTAACCTTTGTTTTTATTATTTTTCCATTTGTATAATTTACTAATGCCTCTACAGTCCCCTCCCCTCCATCTGCTATAGGAACCTTGATAACTTCTACATCTTTTTTTACACGTTTTAATCCTTTTTCAAAGGAATTTGCAGCATCCAAAGAAGATATACTTCCTTTAAATGAATCTATTGCAAGAATAAATTTCACACTTAATACCCCCTTTAATTTGAAATATAAGGGCATGGTATTCCATGCCCTCTACTATTTTAATTCTGGCCAATAGCCTTTATTGGCCTCAATCAAAGCATCTAAAACTTCTCTTGCCTTCTTTGCTGATACTATAGTTCTATTTAACGTTAAAGCCTGAAGTGCCTTCTGATATGATTCTTCAAAGTATGCATCCACAGTTAATTTTTCATAGGCCAACTGATTTTCAATAAGTCCTTTATAGAAGGTTGGTATCTTTCCAACAGCAAGTGGTCTTGGCCCATTTGATGTAACTACTGCTGCAACTTCTACCATTGCATCATCTGGTATATTTGATATTATACCATTATTTTCTACAATCACTATAAATATTTTATGTTTATTAAAGGCAATTGATTCTGCAAGTTCTATTATATACTCGCTATGTGCGTCATTGTGAACTAAGCTTGACCCCTTTGAAGTACCCTTTTCAATAACCTTCCTACACTCTTCAAAAACTCTCTTTTCCCTACCATCCATAACTTCATTTGCTCTTGTATAGTTAGGATTTAAATGTGCCACTTTATAATCTGGGTAGTAGTAATATTGTAAATATGTGTTTGGCAGATAATCTGGGAAATCAACCAACATATCCTTTACTATTGCATAGGTATCAAGCCAGGATTTATCTCTTTGTTCAGCATCTACTGGTTTAAAACCAGTTTCAAGAATTATTTCTTTTATTTTAGGTACTAAATCATTACCATCTTTATCATAAAGATGCGTAAACCAACCAAAATGATTAAGTCCAAAGTAAACCGGTTCAAATTCATTTGGATTCATATTTAGTAATCTTCCATAGGATCTTAATAAATTTACAGGTTGATCACATATGTTAAGTATTCTTTTATCCTCTGGGAATACCCTTCTTAATGCTTCTGCTACAATTGCTGCAGGGTTTGTATAATTTAATATCCAAGCATCCTTAGAGTATTTTCTTATATCAATTATTGTATCTATCATATCTCTAATTGATCTCATACCATATGCAAAGCCACCCGGCCCACAGGTTTCCTGACCTAATACACCTAAGGAAAGCGGAATTTTTTCATCCTTCTCCCTCATTTTTAGGCCACCAGTTCTCATTTGAATAAATACAAAATCAACATCTTGATATGCTTCTTCAACCTTTGTTGTATAGCTGAATTCAAGCCCTTCATATTCTTCATTAAAAAGTATTTTAGCAAATTCGCCTATTGGTTTTTGTCTCTCTTCGTCAATATCAAATAGCACTAATTTTTTTAGTGGAAATCTGTCCTTCATTTTGCATAGGCTTTGAAGTAGCCCTGGTGTCCAAGTACTTCCACCACCTACAATTGTCAAATTAAATTTTTTCATCGTTTTGCCTCCTTTTTTGTCCTTTACATTTTCTTTAATGCCTTTGTTATTGAAACCTTTATATTAGATGCTGATGGTCCATAGATAACTTGTACATTATTTTCATTAGGCTTTATTATCCCTTTAGCTCCAGTCTTTTTAAGTTCTGCCTCATTTATTAAAGATGAATCCTTTACTGTTACTCTAAGTCTTGTAAAACAGTTATTTACAACTTCGATATTTGACTTTCCACCTAATGCATTTATTATTTGGACTGCTCTTTCATCTACAGATACCTGTTTTACGTCATCATCTTCTATATCTAAATCTTCTTCTCTTCCTGGAGTCTGTAAATTGAATTTTATTATTATAAATTTAAATATATAGTAATATGCAATTGCATATAGAATACCTATAAATAGAGTTATATACCACTTCGTATTAGGTTGCATCATACCAAATACTATAAGGTCAATTACTCCACCCTGTGTATTACCTATTGCCACTTTAAAAATATGGTTTAGCATAAATGACATACCACTTAGCACAGAGTGAATTAAGAAAAGAACTGGTGCAACAAATAGGAATGAGAATTCAAGTGGTTCTGTAATTCCTGTTACAAGTGAAGCTAAAGCTCCTGTTAACAATATACCCTTTACCTTATTTTTATGTTCTTCCTTTGCTGTATGGTACATAGCTAAGGCTGCTGCTGGGAGACCAAAAACCATTATTGGAATTTTGCCTTGTGCAAGGAACCTTGTAGCTTCTGTAGAAAAGTTTGTACTTCCTGCTGCAAGTTCTGCAAAATAAATGTTTAAAGCACCTGTCACAGTTTTACCTGCAACTTGAATTTCGCCACCAACAGGTGTAAATCTAAACATAGCATTTAATATATGGTGAAGACCAAAAGGAATTAATAATCTTTCTAATGCTCCAAATAAGAATGTTCCAAAATATCCAAGTTTAGCTATACCATATCCTATCGCCTGTATTCCATTTCCAATAGGTGGCCAAATTACTGGGAATATTAAACCTATAATCATAAATACAAATGTAGTTACAATTGGAACAAACCTTGTTCCTCCAAAGAAACCAATATAATCTGGAAGTTTTATGTTGTAATATTTATTATGAAGGGCTCCAACTACCATACCAGTTAATATACCACCGAAAACACCAAGTTCTAATGTTTGTATGCCAAGAACCATTGCTTGTCCAGCTTGCTTCATCTTATCAGGTTCAACTAACATTTTATTTGTTTTTAATACAAAATTTATTGCTACATTTAGAATTATGAATCCGACAAAACCTGAAAATCCAGCAATAGCAGGCTCATCATCTGCCAATCCTATAGCCAAAGCTATTGCAAATAATACGGGTAAATTTGAAAATAATGTTCCAGTTATTGCTCTAATATACTGAATAAAGTTTTGAACTCCAGCTCCTTTTAACATAGGAAGCTTTGCTATAATGTTAGGATTTGAAAATGCAGCACTTAAACCTAAAAAAATACCTGCTGCTGAAATAAGTGCTATAGGAAGCATAAATGCTTTTCCTAATTTTTGAAAGTAGTTATTTAACTTTTTGAGCATATTTAAACCTCCTCTTGTTTATTTACTCACATTATAAATAATTCGCTTTGATTTTAAAATATATTTTGACAATATAGAAAATTAGTATATATGTTGTACAATTTTCAAAGTATGAATTTTTTTTCACACCTATATTCATTTTTTTGTATTTTTATAGTATAGTAAACTTTGTTATAATTAAAGAAATAATTTTATAAAGGTGATAATATGTTAAAAATCAAAGATATCGAAGCAATAAAATATAAATTAAACAAAAATGAAAATGAACTTTTAAAATATTTTCTTGATAACTCTGATAAGATAAAAAATATGACCATACAAGATGTAGCAAAAAATGCCTATACATCAACAGCAAGTATAGTACGTTTCTGTAAAAAATTGGGATATAGTGGTTTTTCTGAATTTAAAATTGCTATAATGTATTATTTTGAAGATAAAATAAAGGAGAACAACAATTATGTTAGACTGAATAATTTTAAACATACAATTTTTGATGATATAGATCAAAGTAAAGCATTAATAAATGATGAAAAAATAAATTCTGTTTTGGATTTAATATACAACTCAGGTAGAATCGATTTCTATGGAGAAGGTTCTTCAAGAATGATATGTATGGAAATGTCAAGAAAATTCCATATAATTGGTAAACCTTCGAATTATTATGATGATACAAGTATGATGTATATTTCTGCTGCCTCCCTTAAACCGGATGACGTAGTTTTTGCCATTTCAATGTCTGGTGAAACAAACCAAATACTTAAGGCAGTTAATATAGCAAGAATGCGAAAGTGCAAAATTATTTCCCTCACAAATATAGGAGTAAATACATTATCTAAACTATCAGATATAAACCTTTATGTTTGTGCAAGCAATTTTACAATAGATGATATTAGCTTCATTTCCCGCATCCCTGCATTAACTTTAATGGAATATATTTATTTTGCGTATCTTAATAAATATAAAACAAAATAAAAAAACAATGAATATTTTTTTTAAAACAGGGCATTACTAATAGTGTAAGGTAAGGGTATATAACAGTTGAGCTAAGACTTATATATGCTCCCTGGCAGGGGTGTATATAGGTCGACCAAAGATTATATATAGGTCCATTTAGTTTCATCTA